>PEXM01000078.1 GCA_002779055.1 Elusimicrobia bacterium CG08_land_8_20_14_0_20_44_26 | reverse complement strand
CGAATTGCTCTCGGCGCAACCCATTATTATCGCCTGAAGTTGTTCCATGTTGTTGAAGTTGTAGGCGGGTATGGCATATCCGCCGTCAACAGCTTTCTTAAAAAGCTCCCGTGTGTTTGAAAGACCCAAGACCTTGTAATTAATCATCATTTACCTCCCCGATTTTCTTGCCGTATTGTCAAAAACTTCTTCGTCAGCCAATTTTGCAAGTTTGTCACCAGATTCAAGAAGTTTCGTCATGATTATTTCCTTATATAACTCTTTTTGTATTAGTTTAAAATATAAAACTCTCTACGTCAACACGTCTGTAGCAGCAAAAAGATAATTTAAAGTGTAGTTAAAAAATCTTTACCAAAACTTCAGAAAACAATTGCTTTTTTTTGACAGGAGGAATAATTTTTAGTATTTATATTATGTTAATTTTGAATTTTTCTATGTTTAGCGGAGAGAATTCTGTTTATGCTGAAAGAACTTTTAAAACCTGAAATACAGGAACTGGTTGCTCAAAAAAACTGGCAGCAACTTAAAGAAATTTTGATTGAGTGGCCTGAAGCCGATATTGCCGCTCTTTTAAAAACTCTGGAAGAAAAAGATGCGATTATTCTTTTTATGCTTCTGTCAAAACAGTTAAAAGCGGATGTGTTCAGCGAACTTGATTTTACCAAGCAAAGGACTTTTCTCAGGCAGTTGAGCAGCGAGGATGTGAGAGAAATAATTTTAGAATTACCCCCCGATGACCGAACTGGACTCTTTGAGGAACTTCCCGGAAAAATTACAAAAAAACTGATAAATCTTCTACCTGCTGAAGAAAGAAAACAAACCCTTCAGTTGCTTGGTTATCCGGAAAAAAGCGTTGGACGTCTGATGACACCCGATTTTGTTGCGATTCGTCCCGCCTGGTCAGTTGCCCAATCGCTGGAACACATAAGAAAGTTCGGTCACGATGCGGAAACGGTCAACAGAATTTATATTGTGGATGAAAACTGGCACCTCCTGGATGATATTTCTCTCAGAAAGTTGATTCTTGCGAACCTAAACCAGAAAATTTCTTCCCTGATGGATAGGAATTTTATTTCAATTTCCGCTTTTGAGGATCAGGAAATCGTCGTTAAAATGATTAAAAAATACAATCTATATGCCGTTCCGGTCGTTGATTCTGAAAATATTCTTTTAGGAATTGTAACAGTGGATGATGTTTTAGATGTTTTTGAAGAAGAAGTTACGGAAGATGTGCATAAAGGCGGCGGAGTTCTCCCTCTTGAGATGAGTTATAACGCTGCTTCTCCTTTTATTCTTTATCGTAAACGGATTGTGTGGTTATTCTTGCTTTTGGTTTCCGGATTTCTTTCTTCTGCGGTTATTACCTCTTTTGAGGGGATGCTTGCAAAAGTTGTTGCTCTTGCTTGCTTCATTCCGGTTTTAATTGACACGGGCGGAAATGTAGGTAATCAGGCGTCGGTTCTTATTGTGAGGGCTTTGGCTGTCGGCGAAGTGACCGTAGGGAAGTGGTTCAATATCATAAAAAAAGAATTGTTTGTCGGCATTTCACTGGGTTTAACACTGGGTTTTGTTATGGGTTTGTGGGGGTATTTGTGGAAAGGTGTTTTTAAGATTGGTATGGTCGTCGGAATTTCCATTATTTTAATTTCAATCTGGGCAAATTTTGTAGGTTCTATGCTCCCGCTGATTCTTACAAAATTTAAGCAGGATCCTGCAATTATCAGCGCCTCGGTTCTGACAACATTTGTGGATATAACGGGTTTGTTGATTTATTTCACTACAGCGACTTTGATTCTGTGAATTTTCTGGTTCAATACAATTACTTTTGCGGCGGCAGGAAAACGCTGCAGTAGTCGGCAAATTTCTCTTTTTCTGAAAGATTTTTGAAAATTTCCGCGGCTTCCTCCTTCTCGCCGGAGCCCCACAAAATCATGGCTTTGAAAAAATCCGCTTCATCCCGGTATTGCGGGTTTTCCTTTGAAAAATATTCAAGAGCTTTCTCATCCTGTCCTTTCTGGTAATACGCCAGACCCATAAAAAAAGACAATTCCGGATATTTCTCCGTCATTTGAGCAAGTTCCTCTATCGCTTCGTCGGGATTGTTATCCCTCATCCAGTTGACCGCAAGAGCGACGGAGAATTCCTTTTCGGGAAGCGCCGACGAGGCGGATGCGAGAGCGCTTCGCGCGCGGGAATAATTCCCCAGAGATTCCTGCATCTCGTAAAACTTGTAAAGAGCGTCTCTGTCGTCGGGATAAATCCGTAGATATTCGGAAAAATAACCGGACGCTTTGTAAAAATAATGTTTGCGATAATAAATTTCCCCGAGCCCCCTGTAAAGGGACGCTGTTTTCACTTCCGTCGCTTCAAGCCGGACAAATTCTCTCTCTGCCTCATCAAGAAGCCCCGTTTTCAGATAGAGTTCCCCGAGCTTCATTCCGATAAGCAAATCGCTTTTGTTGAGTTCTTCCGTTTCTTTCAGAACATTTATGGCGGAGACAACGTCATTTTTCTTTTCATATATTGCCGAAAGAGCAAGCATCACTTCCGTCTTCTCCTTTTTGCTTCCGCGGGGAGACACCGCCGCGCCCCTTAAAACTCTCACGGCTCCTTCCGTATCGCCCTTTTCCTCAAGATAAGACGCCATTTTTAACGGAGAATGCCTGAAAATATTCACCGTTGAACATGATGACATTGTAAGAGAAAGTGCGGCAAAAATCGCGCTCACACCGAGACCAAACCTTCCTGACGAAAAAAACTTTTTCAATGCGATTCCCCTTCTTTCTTTACTTTTTCCAGCGTCTTCATCAGAAAAAGATGCAATATTTGACCGCTTTTATCCGAACAGGCTCTATAACCCGCCGCCGAAAGCTCCTGAAATTTATCAAGGTCAAGAGGCGATACATCTCTTAAATCCGGCTCAATAACAACATCCGCTTTTTTCAGATCCTGCAGAGAAATAAGAGTTCCCGATATTGAAATAACCTGCGTGAGAACGGCGATAATATTTTCGGTTTTATCCATCACTCTGCTCCCGCCTGTCCAGGATGCGATAATAATATCAGCCCCCTCTTCCGCGGCTATGTCCGTCGGGACATTATCAACAACACCGCCGTCTACGAGGAGACGGTGTTTATAGGGGACGGGCTCAAATATACCGGGAATTGAGGATGAAGCGCGCACCGCGGGAATGAGTTTCCCTTCTTTGAATATTATTTTCTCGCCCGTCCGCAGGTCGCATGCCACGCATATAAACGGTATCTTTAAATCCGAAAAACTTTTATCGCCGATGTAATTTGTCAAGAGTTCCCCCATTTTTTCGTTTGAGACGATGCTCGTGAGATTCAGTATTCTTGACGGGGTTATCTTATACTCTATGAGTTTGTTCCAGTTGAGGTCCGCGCCTATTTTCTCTATCTCTGAAATATCCATGCCCGTTGCGTAAAAAGCTCCCACAAGAGCACCGACAGAAGTCCCCACGACCAAATTAAGAGGCAGCGTCTTTTCATGGAAGCACTTCACAACGCCCACATGAGCGAGCCCCCGCGCTGCGCCGCCCGAAAGAACGAGCGCCACTTTTGCGCGATTTGTCTTCCAGCGGCTCGCGGCCATAATATTCAGGTAATCCGAAATATCGTATGAATGTGCGTAGCATACACACAAAAAGACGAAGAAAAAAGGGGACGTCCTACATTTTCTCATTTTGTCTCGGCAGGCGTCTTCAATGCCACACAATTCTTGCAACTTTCAAGACCTGACCCCTTTTGTTTAATACTTTGAAATTTCACTTCCCGTCGTGAATTCCAGATAAGCAATTGACTGAAGCAGTTCCTTTTCGCAAATCTGAAAATTAATCATTAACGCGTTCCAATTATTTATATCCTCCGCCCGGATTTTGCCGGGCATAGCGAAGGACTGTTTTTCATTAAGCGCCATATCATACATTTTTTTTGCAATCAGCATTTTCTCGTATGCCGCTTCCACTTCGCGCTTTATTCTGTCTTCCTCGGATGAAACGATAATCCTGGTCTTGCGCAGAAGAGAATCTCTTTCCATGTATTTCTGGAATCGCGCGCCGCCGTCAAACAGAGGTATCGTCATGCTTAAACCGACCTGAAAATTGCTCTCCCATTCGTTTCCCGTTGCATGCAGGTAATCGTACTCGGAGAAAAAATCAACATTCGGAAATTTAAGCGTTTTCTCAAGACCGACGGAAAGCGAATCCACCGACTCCTTCGCCTTTAAGCTTTTTAATTCGGGACGGTGCTGCTGGGCGAGAATAACGAGTTTGGTCCTGTCTTCGCCAAGCATTTTATTGTCTATTTCCACATCGCCGGATATTTTTGAGGACTCTATAAACTCGGTACAAATAACCGCGTTAAAGCCGTAGGTAGCGTCGTTAATTTGCTTTTCCAGTTGAAGTTTATCTTTTTGCAAAGCGTTTTCAATCTTTTTTTTATCTTCGTCTTCTATTTTTTCAAGCCCGGCCTGGGCATTTACAAGCGTCTGTATGTTTTTCGCAAGATAAGTTATCTCTATAAAACCCCTTCTCACTTCATAAATCACTTTGTTTTTTTCCGTGAGGTAAGATGCTTCGGCTTCAAGGTATTTCTGGGACGCTTGTTTGCGCAAAGTCGTATCTTTGCCTCCGGTATAAAGCGTTTGCGTCAAAGTTAAACGCGTGCCGTAAAAATTATCAGAGGCCTCCTGAAGATTAAATGCGCCGATGGAAGATGAAAATATGGAAGGATAATCAAGGCTGTAATAGTCGTAATACGCACCCAGATATATTTTGGGTTTGAAAAGAGATTCTGCCTGCTTTGTCTTAATTTTTGAGATATTTATTTCCTCTCTGCAAAGGAGAAGATTTGAATTATTCCCAACCGCAAGCTTCACGCATTCCTCTATTCCCACGGCATAAGAAAATGCCGCAAACACAACCATTAAAACAAACGTAAAAATA
>PEXM01000042.1 GCA_002779055.1 Elusimicrobia bacterium CG08_land_8_20_14_0_20_44_26 | reverse complement strand
TTGTTATATCTTTTGCGCCTCTGGATATGTGGGACTTGAAACCGTAGAATTTGATTTTTCTCTCAATCCTTTTTATTTCACATAGCGGTATTTTTCTTTTAAGAGTTAAAATCATTTTTTGCCTCCAAGACATTTTTTCAGGATGCTGAGAAAGAATCTGTTTTCGGACGGTGTCCCGACGGTAACGCGTATGTATTCGGGAAGACCGTATTCATCCATTGCCCTCACGATAATGCCGTTGCTGAGAAGTTCGCGGAAAACATCTCTGCCCTTTCCCGTTTTTATGAGCAGAAAATTCGTCTGAGAAGGCACAAAAGATATGCCGCGCTCTTTGAGCGCCGCCGACATTTTCTTTTTTTCCGATAATATTTTAGATGCAATTTTCTTTACATATTTTCTGTTTTTTAAAGCGGTTATCGCCGCCGCCTGCGAAATGAGGGTCGTGTTGAAAGGCGGTCTAATTCTCTCTATCGCCTCGCAAATTTCTTCCGGAGCCACGGCAAAACCGAACCGCAGGCCGGCGAGGGCGTAAATTTTAGACATTGTTCTCAAAACAATTATATTCTTCCCTTTTTTGAAATAATCCAGCGCTGAAACATAATCGCGGGCATCGGTAAAATCAATGTATGCTTCGTCAAAAACGCTCACAACGGACGATTTTTTATTTTCAAGCGCTGCGAACATTTCGTCAATTTCTTTTTTTGAGTTGTAGGTTCCGGTGGGGTTGTTGGGATTTGCGACAAACAGAAATTTATCTTTTGAAGAGGCGGCGCGCGCCATTTCTTTTAAATCGTGGCGCATTTTTATCATCTTCACTCTTTTTATGCCGGCATTCATAAGGCGGGCGGCCATTTCGTAACGTATAAAGGCGTGTTCCGAAACGATTATTCTGTCTTTCTCCTCAAGATAAGTTTTTCCTAAAAGCTCAATAATTTCGTCGGTGCCGCTGCCGATAATAATGTTGGCGGTCTTTACTCCCGTAAATTTCGCTATCGCCGTCTTTACCGCAAAACCTGTTGAATCGGGATACCTGTTTATTCCGGAGGCAAGCCCCTTTATGGTATTTACGACTTCTTCCGGCGGCGGATAAGGGTTTTCGTTGGAAGCGAGTTTAATCACTTTTTTCAGTTTGTATATTCTTTTTATTTCTTCAATGGGCCTGCCCGCAATATAGGGAGCGAAATTATTAAGAATTTTGCGCGGGGCAATCACGAGAGGTCTCCTTTCGGGAAAGAACCGAGTATTTTTACGGAATCGCACAGTTTTGAAAGTTCCTTTATGAGGTCTCTGATTTTCTTTTGTTTAATATGCCCTTCAAATTCCGCAAAGAAGAGGTTTCCCGAATCGCCTTTTTCCGACAGAAATCCCGACAGACGAGATTTTATTTTCGTCAGGTTTATGGACCACACCCCGGCGGGCAGGTTTACATTCCTTTTTTTGAAAGAGGCGAGAACCCCGGCAAGCGCCCCCCATGAGTTCTTCAGCGCTAACAACAAGGAGGTCTTATCGTATCCGCTTTTCCCTGCCGCCGTTTTGCCGAGAACGAGAAAACGTGTATATCCTCCGGGGTTGTCTTCTATTCGTTCCTCAAGAATATTCAACTTGTATATTTCCGCCGCAAATTTTGAGGCAATAACCGCTGCGCCGCTGGCAGCCGGCTGCGCCTTGACGGTCATAAGGGCTTCCGAGACGCTTGCGACCTTTATTTTTTCGGCCATCGGCAGAGAAGCGGCAAGATACTTTCTGCACCGGGCGAAGACGGAAGGATGAGAATAAATTTTATTTATCGCGCTTATTTTCGCGCTTTTAGAAATAAGACCATACGAAAGAGGCACAAAAACCTCGTTGATTATTTTAAGGGGCGAAGAGATAAGATTATCAAGCGTGCATTTATCAATGCCGTCGGTTGAATTTTGTAGGGGAACAAGACCGTAATCCGCTTTGCCGCCGGCGACATCGGCAAAGACGCCGTTTATGGACAGAGACGGAATAAAATCGCAGAACTTCCCGAAAATTTTCATAGCCGCCTGATGAGTAAAAGCCGCGGGAGGTCCGAGATACGATATTTTAAGGGTTCTCTGAATGCTTCTGCATGTTGAGATAATCGTTCTGAAAATATTTTCTATCAGTTTTGATTCTTCTTTGCTAACGCCTTTTTTTACTCTGCGCAGAATCTTTTCTTCGCGCGCCGGCCAGTAGATGTTCTCGCCGCGTTTTTTCTTACACAGAGCTATATCATGGGCGAGTTCTATTCTTTTTTTGATGGCTTTAAGAATATCCCTATCAACCGCATCTATCCGTTTTCTGATTGAATCTATTTTTTCATTCATCTTCTTGCGCCGTTTCTTCTGCTGCGGTTTCGTCAATTTCCGGCTCTTCGGCGCTCCGGGAATCTTCGGCAAGGTCCTTCCACGACGGTATATCCGAAATATCCCGTATTCCGAAAATGTGGTAGAAGTTCTCGCTTATTCTTATCAGACGCGGATTCCCCGGGGCCTTCTTTCTGCCGCTGTATTTTATAAGGGAGTTTTTCAAAAGCGTCGCCACCGACGCCTGTGAATCCACTCCCCTTATTTCATTTATTTGCGCCTTTGTCACCGGCTGTTTGTAAAGTATTATGGAAAGGACTTCTGCCGCCGAGGGCGATAAGCGGAGAACTCCTTTCCACGGATAAAGTTTAATTATGTAATCGGCGCATTCCGGCCGTGTTGATATCTGCCAACCCCCGCCGATTTCCTCAATAAATACACCGTGCCGGCCGGAGTTCCATTCAAGTTTGAGTTCGTTTATAGCATCTTCCACCGCTACCGGTCTTGAATCCGTCACGGTCGCTATTCTGTCTTTTGAAATTGCTTTGCCGCTTATGAAAAGAAGCGCCTCTATTGTTTTTTTCAATTCAGCCGTTTCCATAAAAACTTTCGCCGCCGGAGGGTTGCTCCGTGATGTTTTTGCCGCTAACGGCTGATAAAACCGGTTTAATATAAATATCGGTAAAAGGCCTTGCCTGTTTTATTGTTACCAATTTTTTATTCGTGAGTTCAAGAACCGCAAGAACGAGTACCGCAACATAAAGTTTTGTGGGATTTTGGAACGCCAGTTGCGAAAATTTTAACTCTTCCCCGGAGCGTATTCTTTCTAAGAGTTCTTTTATAACATCCTCTATGTATATTTCCGGACCCGTTATTTCCTCAAATTTGTGAAAACCTTTTTTTATAATTCTCCCGAAAATGTCGGCAAGTTCAAAAACGCTGAGGGCGCTTTTCTTCTCCAGTTCTATCGCCGCCGGCTCATCCCGCCTGAACAGGTTTTTTCTTTCCCTGAATTTTGAAAGAAGTATTTCCCTGCTGGCTTTTATTTTTTTCCATTCAAGCAGCTTCTCGGTCAATGCCCTTTTCTCATCAAGCGCAAGCTGATGCTCTTCCGTTTCTTTCGGAAGCATCAAACTCGATTTTATCCTGATGAGAAGAGATGCCATTGCCAGAAATTCCGCGGGGGAGTCAATATCAAATTCGTGCGTGTTAATAAAAGCAAGATACTGCGAAGTTATTTTTGATATTTCAATGTCATAGATATCCATATTGTTGTTCTGTATGAGCCAGAGAAGTAGGTCCAAAGGACCTTCAAAAACATCAATCTTCACGAAATAATCTTTCGCCCCGACGGGAATCCCCGGATTTACAACTTTCTTCATAATTTACCAATCACATCCGCTAAATTTTTAGCAGTGTCCCACATTTTGTACATATGCGTATGCGCAATTATGGGACTCTGTTAAATTTTGAGGGCTTCTTTCACTTCGGCAAGAGTCCTTCCTGCGACGCGGGCGGCCGCGTTTTTTCCGGATGCGAGGATTTCGGAAATCTTTTCCAATTTCATTTTTTCTCTTCTGGCTTTAAGGGGTTCCAAAAATTTAATTAGCGCCTGCGACAGATCTTTTTTGCAGGCGACGCAGCCGATGCCGGCGTTTTTGCAGGAGGATGAAATTTCATCCGCTTTTTCGCCGCCGACAACGCTCCAGTATGCGTAGACCGCGCAGATTTCGGGATGGCCTTTGTCCGATGGATGAATCCTCGCGGGGTCGGTTATCATTTTGGATACCTTCTCTGAAATAACTTCGTCGCTATCCTCAAGGTTAATGGCATTACCGTAGCTTTTTGACATTTTTCTCCCGTCAATGCCGGGTAATTTGGGCGATTTTGTCAAAAGACCCACCGGATCGGGAAAGACATTCCCGTAAAAGTGGTTGAATCTGCGGGCAATTTCTCTTGTGATTTCAAGGTGAGGCATCTGGTCAACGCCTATGGGAACGCAGTCCGCTTTATAAATTAATATGTCCGCGGCCTGAAGAACCGGATAGCCAAGAAAACCGAAAGTGCTTAAGTCGTGATTTTTTATTTCTCTCAACTGCTCCTTGTATGTGGGGCATCTCATCAGCCATCCCAGCGGAGTCACCATCGAAAGAATCAGAAAAAGTTCGCTGTGCGCGGGAACATCGGACTGGCGGAATATACAGCTTTTTTCTGGGTCTATGCCGCAGGCGAGCCAGTCGGCAACCATTTCAAGGGTTGAGGAGCGGATATTTTCCATATCGGCGTTTTTATCGTAGAGAGTCGTCATTGCGTGCCAGTCGGCGACCATATAAAATGTTTCATAGGTATCTTGAAGAGCCGCCCAGTTTTTCAGGGCTCCGAAATAATGGCCCAAATGCATTGCGCCCGTCGGCCTCATACCTGATAAAATTCTTTTTTTTACCCCGTTAGAAATCCCCGAATTTATATTTATATCTTTTTTCATAATCTATCACTCACATCTGCTAAATTTCTAACGGGGTTCATATATTACAGAGAAAGCGCCGCATAAATCAGGGCGCCGGCGATAATCTGGACGATTTTATAAATAAAAGGCCAGAACACCCACAGAACAATCAGCGTGAGAAAAGGACCCATTCTCATAAGCCGCTCGTATTTATACGCCTTGTC
>PEXM01000055.1 GCA_002779055.1 Elusimicrobia bacterium CG08_land_8_20_14_0_20_44_26 | reverse complement strand
AAAGATATTTTAATTGGGTAAAACAACAATTACCCTGACGCAAGACATCTTTGCCGGGCAGTAGCAAATATTATTGCCAATTAGCGGCAAAATTGAAATTGAAATACTTATTACTCTTAATAATCCAGGTTCGAACATCGTCCAGCCCGCGGAGCCAATTTTAACAATACGAACTGGGGATTTTCGGAAAGAGAAACGGAAATCCCCTTTTTTTTGTCCCCACCCAACTCAATCCCTGAAGGAAGGATTGAATTTTTGAAAGCGTCAAATAAAGTGTACCCCATTGTCAAGAAAGCACAGAATTTTGAAAATTTTGTATAATGCTTTTAGAATTAGTAATTTTTTAATTAAAAATGACAAAAAAACAAATCGCTTTTATACGCTCTCTGCGCATGAAAAAAAACCGCGATGAAAGTGGCCTTTTTATCGCGGAAGGATTTAAAATTGTGGAAGAGCTTCTTAAAACGGATTTCAAAATACATTCAATATTCGCAACTATTAAACCAGACTTTTCGCGCAAAGACGTCAATATTGAAATAATCAGCTGCAAAGATATGGAGAAAATCAGCGCCCAGAAAACGCCTCAGGGCATTCTTGCTCTGGCATTCGAGAGACAAGTAAAACCGGATTTCGCCCAAATAAGGAGGACGCTCACAATCGCGCTTGATAATGTGCGCGACCCGGGGAACATGGGCACAATCATCAGAACAGCCGATTGGTTTGGAATAAAAGATATTATCTGCTCTGAAAACTGCGCCGGAGCATTCAGTCCGAAAGTCGTCGCCGCATCAAGTGGCTCGGTTTTCCGCGTAAATGCGCATTACCTGAATATCCCCCGCTTTCTTCCCCTTCTGGGCGGCAAAATGCCGGGCGTGAGCGTTTACGCAGCCGTAAAAAACGGCCAGAATATTTATAAAATGACTCTGCCTGAAAAAGCTCTTGTGATTTTCGGAAACGAATCCCGCGGGGTTTCGCCTGAAATTCTGAAAAGCGGCGTCAAAAAAATATCAATCCCGCCGGACGGAGGCGCCGAATCACTCAACGTAGGTATAGCGGCGGCAATAATCATCTCCGAATTCCGGCGAAAAAGAATGGGGGTCAGGTCTTGAAAGTTGAAACTTTTTCAATTTGCTTCTCCAGCATAGCGGCTGCTTTTTTTACAGCGCTTCTAATTATGCCGGCTTCTGCTGCAAGAAAGCAGCAGAATGCTGCAAAGAAGGAACAGCGTGCCGAAAAAAATGAAACGCTCTGCCGGCTTCTCATGGTCACTTTCATAGATGTCGGTCAGGGCGACTGCGAACTGATTCAGACGCCGGATGGTAAGACAATTCTTATTGACGCGGGAAGCGGCGGAATCGGCTGGAACCCGTTTGACGCGGGGACGGAACTCGTGGTTCCTTTCCTCAGAAAAATGCTCATAAAAAAATTTGATTACATCGTTATGACTCATCCGCACAGCGACCACATCGGCGGCATACGCGCGGTTGTTGATAAATTTGATGTCGGGATGCTTGTGGATAACGGTTTCCCTCCCGAAGAGCCGGACTATGAAGAAATAATGAAAATAGCGGAAAAGAAAAATATACCTTTGATGACTGTAAAAGCGGGCGATGTGCTTGACTGGGACAAATACTGCACTTTTAAAGTGCTTAATCCGCCCGATAAATTCATTATGAACGAAAGCCGGACAAACGAAAACTCAATCGTTATAAAATTGACCTACAAGGAAATTTCCTTCCTCTTCACCGGCGACGCCGAGAACGAAGCGGGCAGAATAATGGTAAAAAGATTCAGGAACGACCTTCTCTGCACCGTGATGAAGGTATCCCACCACGGCTCGCGGAATTCGCTCACAAAGAAATGGTTTCTCGACTGGTCGCAGCCGGTAATCGCGGTTATATGCGTCGGGCAAAATTCCTGGGGGCATCCCGACCCCGCGTCAATCAGCCATCTCCACGCTTACGGAACACACGTTTACAGGACGGACAAGGACGGGAATGTTCAAATCATCACCGACGGTAAAAAATACAAAACGAAATTCATTCATTTTGAAGATGAAGAAGAAAAAAGATACGGCGGCGGCGCGCAATAAACCGACCACCGATAACCGCTTTTCATCGATTCTAACTATTCCGGAAACAGATAAAAATTTATTCTCTCAAAAAGCTTTTTGAAATTAAGGGGTTTTAGAAAAATATCCTCCCGCTCTATATTCTTCTGAAGGTGCATCCTCCGCACCGTTGCGGGGTCCTCCCCCGAAATAATGATAATCGGTATATTCCTTGTTTCCTTTAAAGCCCTCATAACCCCGTAGGCGAGACCGCCGCTTCCCGCGGGAAGATTTATGTCAAGCAGAATCAAATCCGGTTTTTCTTTCTTTGCCGCCTCAATCGCCTCATATCCTCCGAAAACCGACATTGCCGCAAATCCGTAATCTTCAAGTTTTTTCCTCACTATCTCGTTTACGCTTGTATCATCGTCGGCAATAAGAATTTTCTTGTTAGACCGCTGTATTTTCACTTTTAATTTAAACGCTATTCTCTTCAGCAATTCGTCAAAATCAAAAGGTTTCAGAAAAATGTCCCGCGAATCAATAACCTTCAGTTGATGCATTTTCCGTATTCGTTCCGGCTCCACCCCCGAAACGATAATAACGGGAACGTTCTTTGTTTCGGACATTGCAAAAAGCGCCGAATAGACCATTTCGCCGCTGCCGTCCGGCAGATTTATATCAAGAAGAATAATGTCGGGCGAAAGCGATTTCGCATATTCAATACCCTGTTCGGCGTTAAAAGCGCTAATAACCCTGTAATCCGCCTTTATCAGTCTATCTCTGGTAATGGCAGCGGCGTCGGGGTCGTCTTCAATGACAAGAATTTTCAGCGCGGGGAGAGCCATATTTCAGGGTCGCTTTTTTGCGGTGGCGGAATTTACCATATTTTTATTATATCAAACTTCGGATATAAATGCAGGGAAATGAATAGGTTAATATAACCTTTATGTAGGAGGGACTTTCCAGTCCCGAGAGTATGTAAATATGAAGTGCGTTTTTTTTATCGGGGTTAGAAAACCCCTCCTACAAAATATGAGATTTATCGGTACTACCAAGATTTTAAAATCCCCCTTTGTCCCAAATCCCCTCTTACTCCCCTTTTCCAAAGGGAGATTTGAAATTACCCCAAAAGAAGCGATGATGCCGTTCGGAATTATTTATTCGCCGCCGTGAAGTTTCAAGTTTATCTTTTCGGACGAGGTTCGCGCTATTCTGTCAACGACGGCATAAAGCGCCGGCACGACAAAAAGTGTGAGAATCGTTGAAGTCACAAGACCGCACGAAACCGCAACGCCGAGAGGCGCGCGCATCTCGGCGCCCTGAGAAGTGGAAAATGCCATCGGAAGAACGCCCAGTATCGTCGTAAGCGACGTTATAAGTATGGGGCGAAGACGCGTCACCGCGGCCCTCACAAGAGCGTCGTATTTTTCCGCGCCGGAATTTCTGAGACGGTTGACGTAATCAATCATTACAATCCCGTTATTGACGACAATACCGGCGAGAACAATTACGCCCATCATCGCCGGCACGGATAAACTCATTCCCATAATAACCAGACCCACCATCACGCCTATTATGGACAAAGGCACCGTGAACATTATCACGAATGGCTGTGTAAGAGATTCAAATTGAGCCGCCATAATCATATAAATCAGCACCAACGCCGCGGCGAAAGCAAGACCGAGATCTTTCATCGTGCTTTTCATCTGGTCGTAAGTCCCGCCGTATTCAATAAAATATCCCGTCGGGAATTTGAGCGCGGAAAGATTTTTTTTCACATCTCTGATCACTTTGCCTATGGCTCTGTCTTTGATATTCGCTCTTATTGTAACTTTGCGCATTCTGTTTTCACGTTCTATTTTAAGGGGTCCGAAGGCGCTGTCAACCGACGCCACATCCTTGAGTTCAATAACGGAATTTCCCGCCGCCGCAAGCGGCGTGTTAAAAACATCGCCCGAAGTGTGGCGGTCGGCTTCCCTGAATCTTACCCTGATGTCCACATCATCACCGCCGACCCTGTATTTGCCGGCCACAACTCCCTGAAACGCGTTTTTCACCTTCTCGCCGATTGTGCCGGCTCTCAAACCGAAATGAGACGCCTTATCCCTGTTGACGTTTATCCGGAGTTCCGGCTTACCCTTCTGGATTGAAATTTCCAAATCCCTGATTCCCTTTACGTTTTTTATTTTCCCGGTAATTTCATTGGCGTAATTTTCAAGTTTTTTCAGGTCGCTGCCGAAAAGTTTTATTTCTACAGGCGACTTTGACATTCCGCCCGACATCGAACCCGCCATATCCGAAAAAGTGTAAACCGCTCCCGAAAGCGGAGGAAATTTTTTTCTGAGTTCATCCGATATTTCCTGCGTTTTTCTGTCTCTTTCCTCAAGGTCGGTCAATCTTGACATTATCATAAATCCGTTCACATCCGAAGGCATTGTCCCCATCGCCGCATCGGTATCGCCGTAGCTGCTTCTGCCCGTCATTTCAAGAACATATTTCTTTTCGGGGAGAGACAAAAAGATATTCCCTATTTTATCCGCCACCCGCGCCGTCTCATTGAGGTCAGTGCCGACAGGGAGAGTGCCGTTAAGCATTACCATCGGGACATCGTTGGGCGGCATAAATTCAAAGCCCGTTACGTAAAGCAGAGAAATACTCAACACAAAAATTCCAAGAGATGCGAATATGACAAGTTTCTTGCGTCTTAGAGTTTTTACGAGGAGCGCGGCGTATATTTTTTTAAGACGATCCATTCCTGTCCCGGCCGAGGCGGCGTTTTTTTTATTTCTTTTTTCCTGAAAGAGAACGGACGCAATCATCGGAACAATCGTCACGGCGACGAAAATAGAGGCAAAAAGACCCGTGCACACCGTCATTGCAAGCGGCCTGGCAATCTGCCCGGCAAAACCTTTTGAGAGAACCATCGGCAGGAAAACGGCAATTG
>PEXM01000013.1 GCA_002779055.1 Elusimicrobia bacterium CG08_land_8_20_14_0_20_44_26 | reverse complement strand
ACTTGATAAAAAACCGAACAGGGTCTACTGTCTTATGGGCGACGGGGAACTTGACGAGGGCAATATCTGGGAAGCCGCAATGTCTTCCGCTCATTACAAACTCTCAAATCTCTGCGGAATCGTGGACAAAAACGGTCTGCAGATAGACGGGAAAACCGAGGATGTGATGGATATTTCTCCTGTCGGCGACAAATGGCGGTCGTTCGGCTGGAATGTCATTGAAATAGACGGCCACTCAATGAAGGATATTGTTGAGGCATTTGGGAACGCAAGGAAATTTACAAAAGGTCCGAGCGTTATAATAGCGAATACCATTAAAGGCAAAGGCGTTTCATTCATGGAAAATGTCGCCGGCTGGCACGGGGTGGCGCCCAGCAAAGAACAGGCAGCGGCAGCTCTGAAGGAACTGGACGAAAAAGAAAGAGCGTGGGAGTCCGCTCAGAGATAGTATAATAAACAAGATGGAAAAAATACATTTGCCGAAAATAGATTTTAACAAACCGAAAATGGAGTCGACACGGGAGGGTTATGCAAGAGGTCTTGTAAAAGCGGGCGAAAAGAATACCGACGTTGTTGCTCTCGGCGGTGATATTACATCTTCCACAAAAGTGTCGTTGTTTAAAGAAAAATTTCCCGATAGATTTTTTTCAATCGGAATCGCAGAGCAGAATATCGCGGCGACGGCCTGTGGTTTGGCTCTTGCGGGGAAAATCCCATTTTATTCAACTTACGGCGTTTTTGCCTCGGGAAGATGCTGGGACCAGATAAGGACATCAATCTGCTACGGCCAGGCAAACGTGAAAATCGGCGGCGCCCACGGCGGCATTTCCGTCGGGCCCGACGGGGCGACTCATCAGTCCCTTGAGGAAATCGCCATAATGAGATGCATACCGAATATGAGAGTTATTGTTCCGAGCGATGCACAGGAAACGGAAAAAGCGACTCTCTGGGCCGCGGAAAATTTCGGACCCGTTTATATAAGGTTCGGAAGAGAACCGGTGCCGGTTATAAGCGACTCTGCCACCCCGTTTGAATTCGGCAAAATTGCGATGTACAGGGAAGGCGGGGATGTTTCAATAATCGCCTGCGGTCCCATGGTTTATGATTCTCTGAAGGCGGCGGAACTTCTCTCAAAAGAAGGAATAGAAGCGGCCGTTTATAATCTTTCAACGATTAAACCGATAGACAGAGAAGGTATAGTTTTTGCGGCAAAAACGGGCGCAATCGTTACCGCCGAAGAAGCGCAGATAATGGGCGGAATGGGTTCGGCCGTGGCGGAGGTCGTCGTTGCGGAAAGACCCGTGCCTATGGAATTTGTGGGGGTTCACGATAGATTCGGGGAATCGGGCACTGCCCGCGAACTTATGCACGCATTTAACGTAACTTATATTGATGTTATAAAATCGGTAAAAAAAGTGATTTCAAGAAAAAAGTAAAATAATGGGGAATTTTAGAAAAATTGGTAAATTAATTAACTCCGTCCCCATTTTTTTTTTATGTCTGATTGTGATTTGTTTCGGCTGCGCGGCTTCAAATAAGAATAATAAAATCAGAAAATCGGTTTATAAAGGTTCATGGTATCCCGCGAGCGCTGCCGAAATAAGCGCTTTTCTGCAGGGCTACATAGAAAAATCATCTTCAACCGCGGTTAACGGCACTGTGCTCGGAGTTATCGTTCCCCACGCCGGCTGGGTTTACGCAGCGCCCGTGGGAGCATATATAACAGGTCTTATTAAAGGAATGGATATTTCAGAAATCGTGCTTGTGGGTCCTTCTCACAAAATCGGTTTCGCCGGCGTCGCCGTTGGAGATTACGACGGATGGGAGACGCCTTATGGCATCGTGCCGGAAGACAAAAAAATAGCGTCGCTTGTCTGCGGCATTGAATCCGCATCGTTCAACAATGCGCCTCATACGGAAGAACATTCGCTTGAAGTGATACTTCCTTATTTTCAGGCGGCTCTGTCCGGTTTTTCAATTGTTCCCGTCATAACGGGTCAGGATTACGAGTCATGGCGGCCGCTGGGCGAGAAACTTGCTTCTCTTTACAGGGAAGGCATGCTTTTTGCCGCATCGTCCGATATGAGTCATTATTTTACTTATGAGGATGCAAATAAGATGGACGGCGCGTGTCTGGAATATATTGAGAATTTTAATATTGAGGGCCTTGAATCGGCGTTGCGGAAAAATGAAGTGCAGTTGTGCGGGGACCGGGCGGTTCTTGCCGTAATGAAGGCCTCGCGGCTCGCCGGAGCGGATTCCGTAAAAATTCTTAAATACGCGAATTCCGGCGATACTTCGGGAAATAAATCACGCGTCGTCGGTTACGGCGCCGTGTGTTTTTACAAGAAGGAGGTTGAGGTGCTTGACGATAATGAAAAAAAAGAGCTTTTGAAAATTGCGCGCAAAACAATTGATTTTTACATAAGACAGGACAAGGTGCCGGATTTTGACATACAATCAGATAGATTAAAAGAAATACAGGGCGCCTTTGTGACGCTTAATATGGACGAACGTCTGCGGGGCTGTATCGGAAATATCGTCGGTTCAAAGCCCTTGTGGGAGACGGTGCGAGCAATGGCAATTGAGTCCTCTACAAGAGACCCGCGTTTTCCGCCGGTTACAAAGGATGAACTCAGCAAGATTAAAATAGAGATATCCGTTCTTTCCCCTTTGAAAAAAGCCAGACCCGAGGATATTGTTCTCGGCAGGGACGGCGTTATTATTAAAAAAGGTTTCAAACAGGGCGTTTATCTGCCGCAGGTCGCAACGGAAACCGGCTGGAGCAAAGAGGAGTTTTTGGATTCGCTTTGTATGCACAAAGCGGGTCTTCCGAAGGATGCGTGGAAAGATGAAGATACGGAAATTTATATATTTCAGGCGACGGTTTTTTCCGAGAAAGATTACAGGAAATGAAATTTTCTCTCATTCTTACATTATTGATTTTTTCTTCATGCGCGCGGACATTCCGTTACACGGACGAGGAAGCAGGCCGCGTGGCGGCTTTTTTTCACATTGACGAAAATGTAGTCAGAGAAGTTTATGCGGAAAAAGGTCTCTCGTGGAACGATACGATAAAAAAACTTATTCTTGAGACGATAAGCAGCCAGTCGCAGGAGATGCCGGAAGAATTTGCGGGAAAAATTGACGACGAGGTGGAAAAAATAAAGAAGGCATGCTCTCTGGAGCCCTGAAAACTTGGAAGGCCGGAATTTTGCATCAAGCCCCGTTAGAAATGGTCGGATACCCTTACGGGAAGAGATAAATCCGACCGCTACACTAACAACAAAAATTTCTAAGAGGGTCCAGGCGCCCGGCTGTCGTCAGTGCCCGAGAGAATGTCTCGCTCTGCGGCCGAATGAGAAAGGCTTGTGTTCTTCCGGTGGTCTTCGCATCGCCTCCCACAATCTTCATTACGGCGAGGAACCGCCTATTTCAGGAAGAGCCGGTTCAGGGACAATATTTTTTTCGGGCTGTTCTCTTAAATGCATATTCTGTCAGAACTATCCGATAAGCCATATGGGAAACGGCAGGGATATAACGCCCGCGGAACTCATACTGATTATGTTAGAACTTCAAGAGCGCGGCGCTCACAATATCAATCTTGTCTCTCCCAGTCATTTTGCCTCCGACATCAGGGAAGCCCTCCTCGGCGCGAAAAAGAAGGGCTTGAAAATACCGGTTGTCTATAACACTTCCGGCTACGACAGCGTTAAAACGCTCAAGACCTTTGAAGGGCTCGTGGATATATATTTGCCGGATATGAAATTTGCAAATGCGGAAATATCCCGGAAATATTGCGAAGTCAGCAATTATGATAAAATCAGTAAAGCCGCTCTTCTTGAAATGAAAAGGCAGGCAGGCGACGTTGTGCTCGAAGAAGGCATTGCGTTGAGGGGTTTGATTGTGAGGCATCTTGTGCTTCCGGGCGAAATTCTTAATTCAAAACTTATTTTAAAATGGATTTTAGAAAATTTGGGTAATGTTTATATCAGCATTATGAGTCAGTATCATCCCTGTTATAAAGCCGTGGGACATCCTATCATTGGCCGCCGGCTCCTCAAAAAAGAATATGACGAAGTTTTAGATTATGCCGTAAAACTTGGTTTTACAAAGGGCTTTTTGCAGGAATTTGATGAAAATTGATGCGGCGAAAAAGGCGCTCTGCAACGCTTCGGATACAAAGCGCGGTAGAGAAATACAACGTATTATAAGAGGAGAAATTGCGCAAAAATGCGCCGTTAAATACGCCGACTGCGACCTCGTGGCGGGCTGCGATGTTTCATATAGAAGAGACGGAATTTCAAAAGCCGCGGTTGTCGTTTATTCAAGAATCAAAAAAAAATTTGTGGAAGAAGTGACTGCGGAAGTGGCGACGGAGTTTCCTTACATACCGACTTTTCTTTCGTTCAGAGAGGCGCCCGCGCTTCTTGTGGCTTTTGAAAAATTGAAAAGCAAACCCCAGGTTTTTATTTTTGACGGGCAGGGGCTCGCACATCCTCATCACGCGGGGCTTGCAACTCACATGGGAGTTGTTTTAGAGAAGCCGTCCGTGGGATGCGCAAAAAGTCATCTATACGGAATTTACGAGGAGCCGCCCAATGTGAAGGGCGCATACACTTTTATAAAAGAAAAGGACGGTGAACTCCTCGGCGTTTGTCTGCGGACAAAAGTGTTTGTAAAGCCGCTTTTTCTCTCAATTGGATGGGGTGTTGACATTTCGTTTATTATGGACGCTGTCTGGGAGACGCTCACAAGGTACAGAATTCCGGATGTGATGAGAAGGGCGGACAAATTGTCAAAAGACCGTCCCCTTAATTGGAGGGAAAATGATTAGAAAACCTGTGGTGGCGGGTATGTTTTATCCCGGAGACAAAAAAGAACTTAATTCAATGGTTGACGGTTTGCTTGAGGAAGCAATGATGAAAGTGGGCGCTCTTCGCAGATACAGGGGAATTATCGTCCCGCACGCGGGATATGTCTATTCAGGAAGAACGCAGTCATACGCTTATACGGCGGAAATACCGAATAAAGCAATTATTCTCGGCGTGAATCACCGCGGCCAGGGAGAACCTGTCGCTCTCTTCGGCCAGGGGGAATGGGAAGTTCCGAACGGTTCGCTTAAATGCGATGACGAAATGGCTAATTTTCTTA
>PEXM01000007.1:1214-5270 GCA_002779055.1 Elusimicrobia bacterium CG08_land_8_20_14_0_20_44_26 | reverse complement strand
TTATTGTGGAAAAACGTATTTTATACTAAAATCAAACATTGTAACTTCTACGCAAATTAGGCAGAAGTTTTAGAAATGAGGAAAGTATTTATGGTTTTGAAAAAAGAATTAGAACCGTCCCCTTTCTTTTTATGTATTACGATAACAAATTAGCGGTTTTGAAGCGCATTTTCGGGACGGATAACATAATATTGGAGCCGAAAGCGCTAAAAGTGGACAAAAGCGAATATCCGATTGTTGACGATGTTGTGGTTCTCTCTCATCCATCCGAGTACACAGAAAAAGTGAGGACCGCTCTGGGCGCTAGCGGTAGAGTGCGCGGAGATGTCGCCGGCAGTTTCTCGCGGGATGTGCAGTTTACTTTCGGCAGGGAATGGGAGGAATTTAGCGCCATAATGCCGGAACACAGGGACGAATTTTTTAAGTATTTCGATATTGTGGATTTGAAGTCCTTGAAAGCTGCAAGCGTCTGCGACCTCGGCTGCGGAGCGGGAAGATTCAGCTATTTTCTGAAAGACATTTGCGGCGATTTGATTCTGATTGATTTTTCGGATTCAATATTTATCGCAAGAAATAATCTCACCGGCGCGGACAATTGCCTCTTCTTTATGTGCGACATAAAGAAAATGCCTTTTGCGGAAAATTTTGCGGATTTTATTTTCTGCCTGGGCGTCCTCCATCATCTTCCGACGCCGGCGATGGATGAGGTGAGGAAACTGGCCAAATTTTCAAAAACCATTCTCGTTTATTTATATTACGCGCTTGATAACAGGCCTCTTTATTTTAGATGGATTCTGGCCGCTGTGACTCTCCTGCGCAAGCGCTTGTCTAAAATCAGGAATCCTTTTTTCAGGAAAGTTTTTTCCCGGGCGGGCGCTTATTTCGTGTATATCCCGCTTGTCGCGCTCGGCGAATTTTTGAAACCCCTGAAAATCTCGGGGTTCATACCTCTATACGATTCTTATCACGGAAAAAGCGCCTCCAGAATCGAGCAGGATGTTTATGACCGTTTTTTTACTCCGATTGAACAGAGATTTTCAAAGAAGGACATTTACTCTCTCACAGACACTTTTGAAGAGGTTTTGGTGTCGGATGAAGTTCCATATTGGCATTTTCTCTGCAGAAATACTCGCGGAGCGTTCGCAAACCCTCAACCGGCGGTATTCTAAATGGGCGAAAAGAGCAGGGATTTCAGATTTGATAACGTGAAGGGCGGGGATATCGGTTATTATCTCCACCGGACTCTCGTTTTTCTGACTCCGATTTTTTGTTTTATGGCGGCTGTGTTTTTTTACCTGAAAACGTACGATTCGGCAACGATAAAGATAACGGTCGTTCAGGTGGGAGGTTTTTTTCTCATCGGAATTTTCTTTGTCAGAATGCTTGAAAGGGGCTTAAAGTTTTCAAAAGAAGAAATTATTTTTCTCCTGCCCGTTGCGGCGTATTTTCTTTGGGGATGTTTTTCATACGCTAAGTCGCCTTTTAAAATGTGGGCGTCTTTTGAAGAATTTTGGAGGAGATGCGTTTACACCGGCCTTATTTTTATAGGTTTTCTTGAGTTCCGGAAGGTGAGGGACGTAAAATACTTTACGTTTATTTTATTACTGACGGGTTTCGTCGTGTGCGCCTACGGAGTTATGCAGAAATTCGGAATAGATCCTTTCGCCTGGAAAGGGGCTTTCGGCGGTCGGCAGTTCTCCACTTTTGGCAACCCGAACTTTTTCGGCGCGTGGCTTGTGGGTGTTTCGGCCTTTCCCCTTTGTTATTTTTTAAAAACCAAAAATCCGCTGTATATCGGTCTTTATTTTCTGACGGCCTATAATGTTTATATTAGCATAACCAAGGGCAGTTTTATCGGTTTTATGACCGCTACGGCGACCGCTTTCATACTCATCGTCATTTTTGCAGGTTTTATTAACAGGAGAAAAGCCCTCAAATATCTTAAAATCGGTTTGCCTCTTGCTATTATTTGTCTTCTATACCTCGTTTATCGGGCGGGAAACCCCATTTCCTACCGATTCAGAATATTCACTTGGATGTCCGCTATGGAAATGGCAAAAAAACATCCTCTCGCGGGAACGGGAATCGGAAGTTTTAAAGAGACCTATCCGATGTTCAGACATCCGGAGATTTTTTACATAGAGGGGAAACACAACACGGAAACCGACCATGCCCATTGCGAATATTTTGAAGTGTTTTATGAGGATGGTATAATAGGTTTCGGAATTTATCTGCTGATTATGTTTATCACTTTTTATTCCGCGACAGGAAAACTCGGGAAGATGGCGAGGGTGCCGGATTATTCCAAAAACCCCGAGATTATAGACAGAACCTTTTTGATTATCGGCTGGGTTGCCGGCGCCGTCGGAATGTTTGTGCAGGCGGGCGTGGATGTTCACATGAGGTTTGTCTCGTCGGGGCACATCTTCTGGCTGATGATAGGCGTCATTGGTGCGCTTACCTTTCCTGAAAAGGAAAAAAAGGACTTTGTGATTAAAATCAATGACCTCACGAAAATAATACTGGAGTTTGCGGTCATAATTGTGACGGTCTTTTTTATGCTCTTTTTCAGAAGATTTTTCATTGCCGACGTCAATCACAACATAGCAATCGCGTATTCAAAACAAGGCGTATGGGACAGAGCTTTATTCCATTACGACAGGGTGCTGACGCTCTGGCCGAGATTTATTATGGCGCATTATTTTATGGGAAACGTTTATAACGACAGATGGAATGTCACTGCGCAGTATAATCCCCTGTGGGATAAGGGTCTGCCCGTCGGCACGCAAAGAACCGACCCTCAAAGAACAATCGCAAAATACGACGATGTGCTCCGTCTCGCGCCCAATTACGTTCAGGTGCATTACCAGGAAGGAAATATTTATCTGAAGATGGGGCAGTTTGAAAAAGCGATAGAGAAGTTTAACAAAGCCATTGACATTGACCCCATTTTCCCTCTGTCTCCTTTCAGAAAAGGATACTGTCTTGTGCGGCTCGGCAGATACGCCGAGGCGGAGGCGGCTTTCAGGGAAGCGATAGCGAAAGACAAGAAAGAAAGCGGCAGAGAGTTTGTTGAGGCGTATACGAATCTCGCGAACGTTCTTTATCTCGGGAAAAAATACGCGGAAGCGGAAAAATATTACATAAGGGTAATTGAAATTACGCAGAAACTTGAGTCATTTATGAGTCTGCTTTCTTTTTATCGCAACACGAACCAAACGGCCGCGGCAAAAGTGTTATGTCAAAAAATACTGGAAGTAGATCCAAAAAATCAGGAAGTCAGGGAAATTCTCAGGAAACTTTAAGCGAGTATCCTTTCTGGGTGTTTTCCGCGGCGGTTGTCATTTCTCCGCTCGTTTTTTTTACCAATGTCACGAGAAATCCCTACATCATTCAGAACATTATTTTCAGGTCTCTCGTCTTTGTTTCTATGATTCTTATAATTTTCTCAAAAAAGGACTGTGTGCTGAGGGTGAGAACATTTCTTGATACCCCGCTTTTTGTTTACGGCATTTTGATATTTCTGTCTCTTTTCGTATCCCTCGTAAAATATCCCCTCTGGCGGACATCGTATTTTGTTTTCTGGGGTAAAAGAATTATTTTTTTCATCTTTAACGCCGTCGCCGTTTTTTACATTTCTTTTCTGATGGCGAAAAACAAACGTTTTAAAAAGGTGCTGATTTATTCGCTGATTTTAACGGCGACGATTTCATCTCTCTATGCAATAATGCAGTATACAGGTCACGAATTTATCTGGCCGCAGAATCTTCATCATTACGGCTCGCGGAGCGTTTCAACTTTCGGGAATCCGAATTTTTTATCGGCTTTTGAAATTGTTGTTGTGATGCTGTCTCTCTGGCTTTTTTTTACGGCCGAAAATTTCCGGGCGACCGCAATTTCGGTTTTTTTTACGGCCGTGAATTTTTTCGCGCTCCTCATAACTCAGACGAGAAGTTCATGGGGCGGCTTTGCCGTCGCTTTCGTAATATTTACGGCGTTCTCTTTCAAAAAAATAGGAGCAAAGAAAATCCTTTCGTCCGTTATTCTGCTTACGGC
>PEXM01000007.1:0-1127 GCA_002779055.1 Elusimicrobia bacterium CG08_land_8_20_14_0_20_44_26 | reverse complement strand
GTCAGGCGATTCTTCATCCGTGGACCAGCGTCTTTTGATATGGGAGGCGGCGGTCAGAATGTTTAAACAGTCGCCTCTTATAGGTCACGGCTGGGGAAGTTTTGAGATACGGTATCCTTACGAGCAGGGAAAAATTTTAGAAACTAAAAGGCAGTATGCCAATCTCAGAACGCACGCGAACAACTCTCACGACGAGATTCTTGAACAACTTTCGCAGATTGGAGTAATAGGTCTTATGTCCTACGCTTTCATCTGGTTTATATTTCTGAAGAAAACGGCGCAGGGGTATTTTGCCGGAAAGACCCTTCTCCTTCTCGCAACGACCGCTTCGGTTTTGGGTTTTTTTGCGGACAATATGCTCAACGTCACTCTTAATTTTCCGATGCCCGTCCTCGCTTTCTGGGCATGCTGCGGCGTCGCCTGCGCCGAAAGTTCTGATGAGGAGTTTCTCGTCTATAAAAAAATCAACTCCGTTATTGTGTTAAAAATAGCGGCGGTTTTTCTTTTACTGCTCTTTGTGAGGGGGCAGATAAGATATTTTAAGGGCGAGGTGAATTATTTTAAGGGCTTTTCGCTTTCACGCTCGGGCGACCTCGCGCTCGCCGCCGCCTCTTGTAAAAAATCCTGGGATTATTACAAATGGAACACGGACAACAATTACGAACTCGGCAACTGTTATATGCGGACGAGAGAAATCCAAAAGGCCGTGTGGGCGTATAAAGAGGCGCTTAAAGCGAATCCGGGATATGATGAAATATATTTCAATTTAGCAATAGCCCAGCAGGCGTCGGGACAAATCGACGATGCGGAGAAAAACTTTATAGAGGCGGGCGAAATTAATCCCGTCTCGCCGGAATATTTTCTTTCCCTCGGTAATTTCTATCTGAAAAACGAGACGAAAAAGGACTACGTCAAAGCGGGCGCGTATTATACGAAGGGCCTTGAAATTAACCCCTCATCGCTTGACGCTTTGAATAATATGGCTTATCTAAAGAGAATGGAGGGAAAAATCCACGATAGTTTGGCTCTTTATCAGAGGGCTCTTAAAATCAACCCCGCCTACGAACTTGCCGAGAAAAATACTGTTGAGGTGCTCAGACAACTCGGCGTGCCAGTCCGGAAATGGC
>PEXM01000028.1 GCA_002779055.1 Elusimicrobia bacterium CG08_land_8_20_14_0_20_44_26 | reverse complement strand
AGAGGAAATGTGGAAAATTCGCGGCTGTTTTTTTCTGGTGCTTTATCTTTGCAATTACCGTCACAGCGGAGGAAACCGCCATCAGCGGCTTTGTTGATGTTATTTATACGGACGCTCAGAGTGAAAACAGTTCATTCGGAATGGGATCTTTTGAAATTGATTTTGAGAAACAAATCAGCGAGCGCGCCGCTTTTGAAGGCGCTGTCGTGGTGGAAGACGGGAAAGCCGCTCTCGGCCAGACGCTCGTTGATTTCAGTATCGTAAAAGACAAAGCCAATCTTCAGGCAGGTCTTATTGACATTCCCTTCGGAATTGACTATTTAACTTTTGCCGCCTGCGACAGAAAACTCATAACACCTCCCCTCACGACCGAACTTATGATGGACGGCGGCTGGGGCGACATCGGAATAAATCTTCACGGCAAAGTTTCTCAACTCAATTACAATTTTTATGCGGTCAACGGCATGGGTGAGGATTCCACCCACGCGCCGGTAAATCAGATGGCAGATAATAATAATTCCAAAACATTCGGCGGCAGGGCGGGATTCTCTCCCGAAGAGGGGCTGGAAATAGGTCTTTCCGCAGCCAGAGGTCCTTATCTTAAGAACGATTCTGAAAAATTGTGGCAGAGAACGGGCGCAGATATCCGGTTTGAATCGGAAGCGTTTAATTTGAAAGGAGAGTACTTGACAGGGAAAGAAGACCTGACGGGTACGGCAGAAAATAAGCACAAAGGATTTTATCTTGAAGTCCTTAAACCCGTATCTAACAGCATTTACGCGGTTGTCCGTTACGGAGAGTGGCAACCCGACGGAGGCGATAAAGTAGAAAGAATCACGGCCGCTCTCGGATACGATATCGCCGCCGACATTTCTCTGCGCGGCGAATACGCGATAAACAAAGAAACGCCGAAGGAGGACAACAATTCCGTTAAGGTGCAGGTTGTCGTAAATTTTTAGGAGGTTTGCTATGAAAAAAATGATTTTTGCTGCTGGTGTTGGAATTTTATTTTTAGAGAGGGAGGAGTAAAATGCATATACCTGATGGATATTTAGGACCGGCGACATGCGGTTTCTTTTATGCGGTAATGCTTCCTTTATGGACCATTGCTTCAAGAATTGTTAAAAAAAACCTGAGCGCAAAACAAGTGCCGATACTTGCAATCGGCGCCTCATTCAGTTTTGTGATTATGATGTTCAATGTGCCGATTCCGGGCGGAACAACAGGGCATGCAGTGGGCGGTGTTCTTGTGGCGATACTTCTCGGTCCCTGGGCGGCAAGCATTGCCATTACCGTAGCGCTCGTGATTCAGGCGCTTGTATTCGGGGACGGGGGCATTACGGCAATCGGAGCAAATTGTTTCAATATGGCATTTGTGCTCCCGTTTGCCGGATATTATATTTATAAGGCGATTAGTCACAAATCTCCCGTTGATTCAAATAGAAGAGTGATCGCCGCGGGCATTGCCGGCTGGGCGGCGCTTGCCATTGCGGCGGCCTTTGCCGGATTTGAGTTCGGGATACAACCGCTTTTCTATAAAACAGCGACAGGGCAAACGTTGTATTGTCCATATGGATTAAGTGTTGCTCTACCGGCAATGTTGGGAGAACACTTATTGGTCTTCGGATGGGTTGAAGCGATTGTGACTGCTCTTGTAATAAAATATCTGCAGAAACAATCGCCGGAACTTCTTGAAGAAAGGAGAAAAGACAGATGAAAATTACTACTAAACTCTGGATAGGTTTGGCGGCATTAGTTATACTTTCTCCGCTCGGGCTTATATTACCTGAACTTTTTAAGGCGGGATCGGCATGGGGAGAATGGGGTGCCGATGATTTCCGGGAACTGACCGGTTATATCCCTCAGGGCCTTGAAAAAATTTCCGCACTTTGGAATGCGCCGATGCCGGATTATGCTTTTAAGGGCTGGGAAGAAAAGGGTCTGGCGCAGTTGAGTTCCGCATATATAATATCCGCTATCGTTGGAATCGGATTAATTGTGCTTGTTATAATGGGTATAGGAAAATTAGTGATAAAGAAAGTTGATTAACTATCATAATTTTATAGAGCGCTCAATTACGGGCGCCCTATCTTTCTTAAAAGAATCCGTTTTTGCCGACCAATATGCGGCAAAGAAGGGATTTTTGCAGTCGTTAGATCCCCGAATAAAAACAATAACTTTCATGGTCTTTATCGTTCTTATAATTTTTACAAAGGATATCCGTGTTCTATTTTTCATGTATGCGTTGTGTCTGCTGCTGGGCTCTATTTCTAAAATCAACTTATGGTTTTTCCTGAGGCGGTCCTGGATATTTATTCCCTTATTCTCAATTTTTATCGCGATTCCCGCGCTGTTCAACATTGTTACGCCGGGTGAAACACTTGTTGCCTTAAAAATATTCGGAATTAAACTCACTATTACCCGTCAGGGATTTTTCGGGGCATCTTTATTTGTGGCGCGTGTAGTAACTTCGGTATCTTTCGCCGTTCTCTTAACTCTCACGACTAAACATTTTGAGTTGCTCAAGGTTTTAAGAATTTTTAAAATTCCTCAGATATTTGTGATGACGCTGGGTATGTGTTATAGATATATTTTTCTATTCGTGGAGATTGTCTCCAGCACTTATCTCGCTGTTAAAAGCCGCGTCGGTTCAAGAATTCATTACAGAACAGGCCAGCACCTTGCCGCATGGAATATCGCCGCTCTCTGGCAGCGGTCGTATCGGTTGAACGAAGACGTATATAATGCAATGCTTTCCCGGGGTTATAGAGGAGAATCCTTTGCGCTGAATGATTTCAGGACAAAAACAAAAGATTGGCTGTGGGTATGTTTGGTTGTGATAATTTCCGCAGGGGTATCGTATTTTAATTATGGATAATATAATTTTTGAATTAAGCGACGTGCATTTTTCATATCTTGGAAAATTTCCCGCCCTATGCGGTGTAAATATGAATATCCGGCAGGGAGAAAAAATAACCCTTATCGGCGCGAATGGCTGCGGAAAATCCACGCTTTTAAGCATTCTGGACGGGCTCATTTTTCCCGATAAGGGTTCTGTCAAGTTTTTGGGCAAAGAATTCAAGGAAACTGATTTTACCGATGAGAATTTTTCAAAAAATTTTAGAAAGAAAGTTGGGCTGGTTTTTCAGAATCCCGAAGTTCAATTGTTTTGTCCTACGGTAAAAGAGGATATCGTTTTCGGCCCTCTCGCTTTAGGAACAGAAATTGCGGAGATTCAAAGACGGCTGGAAGAAATTATCGATCTATTGGAAATTAAAGATTTATTGAACAGAACACCCCACCAGTTAAGCATAGGGGAAAAACGAAAAGTGACAATCGCTTCAACTTTAATAATTCATCCCGATATTTTGATTCTTGATGAACCGACCGACGGATTAGACCCTTTAACAACAAGGCATATTATTGATTTACTCCTGCAATTGAATGAGGCCGGTAAAACAATCATTATGGCAACCCATGATTTACACATCGTCCAGGAAATGTCGGATTTTGTTTATGTTTTCAGCAATAACAAAACCATAATTAAATTCGGCCGGCCGGATGTGATATTAAAAGACATGGCATTACTTCTGGAAAATAATCTTGCTCACATACACAGCCATCGCCATAAAGACAAAGTTCACACCCATCCGCATCTGCATTCGGGACATCTCACGGATTAAAAATTCCTCTCAAAAACAGGCGTATTGACAACGCAATTGCATATAAACTATACTTTTCCAAAGATAAGTTTTAAAAAACCATAAAAAATTTATGAAATATACGCCTGCCTTTGAACAAACCGCTGATGACTGGATGAAAAGTGTAATCCGTGAAGAAGAAAACACGGCTTTTACGGAAAACGGAAAAGATTTTATAAACGACCTTAAAATTGAATCGCTTATTCTTAATAACAAAAATCCCGAAAAAAGGAAAATACGGGATATAATACAGAAATCTTTAAGTATCAAAAGATTGAATCCGGATGAAACGGCGGCTCTGCTCAATGTAGAAGAACCCGAACTTTTGGAAGAAATGTTTTCCGCTGGGGGCGAAGTTAAAAAAAGAGTTTACGACAACAGGATTGTGACTTTCGCGCCTCTTTATCTGAGCAACTTCTGCGTGAATAACTGCCTCTATTGCGCTTTCAGAAAAGATAACAGCGAGGAGAAAAGAAGGCGTCTGACCCTAAAAGAAGTTGAAGAAGAAACAAAAGCTCTCATTTCCGCCGGCCACAAGCGGCTGATTGTCGTTTACGGCGAATACCCTTCTTCCTCTATTGATTATATAACCGACACGATAAACACGATTTATTCCGTAAAAGTCCGCCACAACGGAATACGCAGGGTCAACGTAAACGCCGCGCCGATGAGCGTTGAAAAAATGAAGAAATTAAAAGAATCGGGAATAGGCACATATCAGGTTTTTCAGGAAACATACCATCACGAGACATACAAAAAAGTTCATCCATCGGGCATAAAATCAAATTACAGGTGGCGTCTCTACGCTCTTCACAGGGCTCAGGAAGCCGGCATCGACGATGTCGCAATCGGCGCGCTCTTCGGACTCTATGACTGGAAATTCGAAGTGATGGGTCTCATCTATCACGCGATTGACCTTGAAAAACATTTCAACGGCATAGGCCCTCACACGATTTCATTTCCGCGTCTGGAGCCGGCGGCGAACACCCCTTTTAGCAGAGGCGGAAAATACAAAGTTTCGGACGATGACTTTAAAAAACTGATTGCCATAATACGACTTTCGGTCCCTTACGCGGGAATGATTATCACGGCTCGTGAAACGGCCGCCATACGCAGAGAATCGCTCAGACTCGGAGTAACCCAGACCGACGCATCCACGAGGATAGGAATAGGCGCTTACAGCGAGAGTTACAGCGAGCAGGAAGCCGAAAGGCAGCAGTTTATTCTCGGCGATACGAGAGATCTTAATGAAGTCATCGGTGAATTTGCCGATATGGGATACATAACCTCTTTCTGCACCGCCGGATACAGGTGCGGGAGAACGGGTAAATGCATAATGGAACTTTTGAGAAGCGGAAAAGAAAGATGGTTCTGCAAAATGAACGCCGTTCTCACTTTCCGCGAGTGGCTTGACGACTACGCGACGGAGAAAACAAAAGTAAAGGGCGAAAAAATAATTCTTAAAGAGATTTCGGAAATAAAGAAAAACATTCCAAAAACATTCTCCGAATTTATGGAAAAATATGAAGAAATCAAAAGAGGTCAAAGAGACCTCTATTTTTGAAAAATCCCCCTCTCAATCTCCCCCTTTACAAGGGGGAGAAGAAAGTGGGGGTTCTCCCCGTTTACAAGGGGGAGAAGAAAGTGGGGGTTCTCCCCTTTTACAATGGGGAGAAGAAAGTGGGGGTTCTCCCCCTTTGATAAAGGGGGAGATGCCTGAAAGGCAGAGGGGAATTGCCATCGTATTTACTACTTACCTCACTACCTCTTGCTAATATGTGTTACGCAATACCGGGTAAAATAACGGACTTCGACGGGAAAAAGGTCATCGTGGATTATTTCGGCGAGAAACGCTACGCCTACAACGAGTTTAAAGAAGTCAAAAAGGGCGACTACATTTACGCGCAGGGCGGTTTCGTCATCAATGTCGTCCCGGAAAAAGAAGCGATGGAAATTCTTGAGTTCTGGAAAGAGAGTTTTTTTAAACTTCGCGAAGTAGATTTGCGACTGGCGCGGTTGGAAGGAAGCGGCGTGGCGGGTGAGAAGACGCGAATCATACTTGATAAAGCTCTTGAGGGAAGAAAAATCGATTTTGAGGAATATCTTTATCTGCTTTCTCTTGAAGACGAAAACGATATGGGGTATCTCTTCAAAGTCGCTAATTTCATCCGTCAGAAGCATCACAAAAACGCCTGCTGCGTCCACGGAATAATAGAGTTCTCAAACTTCTGCTCTTCGGACTGCCTCTACTGCGGAATCAGAAAATCAAACAGAACTCTTGAAAGATACAGAATGAGCGAGGAAGAAATTCTGCAAACCGTCAGAGAGGCGGTTTCTGTATACGGTTTCAAATCCATCGTTCTCCAAAGCGGCGAAGACCCTCATTTTGACGCGGACGGTATTTCTTTCCTTATAAGGAGAATACTCAAAGAAAATAATCTTCTTCTTTTTATAAGCGTCGGAGAAGTCGGCGAAAGGGGTCTCAAGAAGTTTTACGAAGCGGGAGCGAGAGGCGTTTTGATACGGTTTGAAACTTCGGATAAAGAACTTTATTCTAAACTTCATCCGAGAGACGCGCTTTCCTACCGTATGGCGGAAATAAGAGCGGCGGGCGAAATAGGTTTTCTCGTTCTCACGGGAGGTCTTGTGGGCGTACCTGGGCAGAAAAACGAAGACATCCTAAAAGATATTTTCGCCGCAAAAAAATTATGTCCCGAAATGTACACATTCGGCCCTTTCCTGCCTCACCCCGACACGCCCTTATCTCAGAATCAACCTCCGGCGGTTGAACTTGTTCTGAAAACAATAGCCGTTTTGCGTTTAGCCGATGTAAACGGCAAAATCGTTTCCACAACAGCCCTTGAGACGCTGGATGCCGAAAAAGGCAGGAACGACGGCTTTATGGCGGGCGCAAATTCTCTTATGCTTAATCTCACGCCCGAAAAATACAGAGGTCTCTATAATATTTATCCCGGCAGAATCCATGAAAAAGAAACCGTCAAACACCAGATAGACAAAGCCATAGAAGATTTGCAGAAACTCGGCAGAGCCCCGACGGATATCGGTCTCAGATGACAATGTTGCGCGAATTTAACTTGACAAGTTTACGGTTAATTTAGTAAACTGACCGCAATAAATAGTTTTGAAGTTTTAGCCGAAAAAAAATGAAATTTTTGAGAAAGGAAAATCTTGAAACGTTCGTCGAAAAGATGAACCGAGATTCCGACATATTTTATCCCGAACACAACACGAACGGCTCATACAGCTGGGCCAGATATGAAAAAGGCAAAACTCTTTCAATCACCGGACACAGAACGGTTCTTCCTCTCAAATACTTCTTTTTTCCCCCCGCCGAAAATCTGAAAGAAAAAACGGGAAAACCCGCAATTATATTCGGAGCACGGGGTTGCGATGTCAGAGGTTTACAACTCCTTAAAAAAATATATCTTGACGACCCCGAGGATATCTATTTCAGAAAAGACACGCTCGTTTTTTCGGCGGACTGCACAAGCTGTCACCAGAATTGTTTCTGCACTGTTCTGGGCGATGAGCCCTGGGCGGAAGATGACTTCGACCTTAATTTTTCATTCGCCCGGGACGGCTTCCTCATTTCGGCGGGAGGAAAAAAGGGAAACGAAATACTGAAAAATAATTCAGACCTTTTTGAAGAGGCCTCCGACAGCCAGAAAATGGAAATGCTGAATGCAAGGTCAAAAACGAAAGAGTATCTCCGGAAGCAAAATGAAGATAAAAAAATTAACCTGAAGGTTTGTGCGGAAAAAGCCGGAGAAAACCTTGATGTTTTTGAAAAATACGCGCAAACCTGCGTATCCTGCGGCGCCTGCACAAACGTCTGCCCGGCGTGTTTCTGTTTTTTTCTGGCCGAAGGAAAAGAAAACAAAATCAGGTATTCGGATTCCTGCCAGTATCCCGGTTACGCGCGGGTCGCAGGCGGAGCGAACCCGAGAAGAAAAATGACGCCGCGCTTCAAACACCGAATCCTGTGCAAATTTCTTTACAGACCCGCAATGCAGGAAATAAAGGGCTGCACGGGCTGCGGACGGTGTATATCCGGATGTCAGGGTAAAATAAATTTCAGAGACGTTCTGCTTGACATTCAAGCAGGAGAAAAAAGATGACCGCCGACATTTATAAAACAATGAAAGCTAATGTTGAGGCCGTCGTTGACGAAACGCCCTTAATAAAGACCTTTGTCCTCAAAACCGAAGAGGCATTTTCGTTTCAAACAGGACAATTCATACAGTTCACCGTTCCTGGAGAAGGCGAGGCACCGTTTACGCCTTCTTCGTCCCAGTTTCAAAAAGAGTATTTTGAGACAACAATTATGAAAGCAGGGAGAGTCACCGGAATAATCCATTCCCTCAAAGAAAACGACACCGTCGGAATCAGAGGTCCTCTCGGCAAAGGGTATCCTCTGAAAGAGTTTGAATCAAGGGAAATTCTCATTCTCGGCGGAGGCGTGGGAATGGCTCCTCTGAGGTCTCTGCTTCTGACGCTCCTTGATGAAAAAGATAAATACGGACGGATTGTTCTCCTCTACGGCGCCAAAAACCCCGTGGACATCGTTTACAGCGGCCAGTTTGCCGGATGGAAAAAACGCGGCGCGGAAATTTACCGTTCCGTGGACAAATGCGAAACAGACCAGTGGAAAGAAAAAATCGGCGTCGTCACAGAACTTTTTGACGAGGTAAAATTAAATCCGTCAAAGGGCATCGCCGTCGTCTGCGGACCGCCTGTAATGATGAAATTCGGCACTTTCAAATTGCTTGAAATAGGATATAAACCGGAAAATATTTACCTTTCAATGGAAAAAAATATGAGTTGCGGCTTGGGCAAATGCGGACATTGCGCGCTCGGTAAATATTTTGCCTGCAAAGACGGACCCGTTTTCAAATACAGTTTGATAAAGGATATAGGCGATATATGGGATTGAAAAATCAGATATTGATTGACATTGAAAAGTGCTACGAATGCGCTGAGTGCGAAGTTTCCTGCAGCGCTGGCCTTCACCACAGAAAAAACGGTTTTAAGATGATTCTTGAGGAAGCAATACGGAAAGTTACCTGCCGTCACTGCGAGGACGCTCCCTGCGTTGAGTCCTGCCCCGTCGGCGCTCTTAAAAAAGAAGGAGATAATCTGAAAAGAGCGGGGTTGCTGTGCACTTCCTGCGGGACCTGCGTTATTGCCTGCCCTTTCGGCGTGAACACGGTGGAAACGGTGGAGTTTTTGACGGCGCCCTGCGACATCTGCGAGGGGAGAAAACCTCTCTGCGTCAAGACCTGCCCCAAAGGCGCCGTTTTGGAAGGTTCTTTTAAGGAAGATGATGAAAAAAACATATACAAAGTGCGGGAAGGCATTTTTGTGCGCGGCGTTCACTGGAAAAAACAATTAGGTCTTCAAAAATGAACTCCGTTAGAAATTTTGGAAATAGCGGTTGTAATTCAAATATAAAAATTTTATTATCAAAAAGGAGATTTCTAACGGAGTGAAAATATTTTTTAACTATTTCATTTTCCCGGGGATGCTTTTCGCGCTTGCCGCAGGCATCCTTGCTTCGTGGATTGAAAGAAAAGTGACGGCGCGGGTGCAGTGGAGAGTGGGGCCGCCGCTTCTTCAGCCCCTTTACGACATACTAAAACTGTTTATAAAGGAAAACGTTATACCCGAAAACGCCAGCACGATGACTTTTGTTCTGGCGCCGGTAATCTCATTCGCCGTTGCCGCTCTTGTGGCGACATTTGCGGGTCTGCCGGCTTTTTATCCGTCATCCGGTTTTTCGGGCGATATTTTTGTTGTGATGTATCTTCTTATGATACCTTCGCTCGCTCTTATTATGGGAGGAGCCGCAAGCGCCAATCCACTCGCGTCGCTCGGCTCATCCCGCGAAATGAAACTCATCCTTTCATACGAACTTGTCTTCTGGATATCCATCGCTGTCGTCATCGTAAAAACGGGAGGTACAATCAGCATCGCCGGAATAATGAGCCATACAACCGCACCTCAGGCATTGTCTCCTTCGGGAGCAATCGCTTTTATTCTGGCTCTCCTTTCAATGCAGGCAAAACTCGGCAGGGTTCCCTTTGACGTGGCGGAAGCGGAAACCGAAATCACATCCGGTCCTTACATTGAATATTCCGGGCCGCTTCTCGGTTTTTTTAAGATGAGCCAGTATATTCTTCTGGTCGCTCTTCCTCTTTTTGTATCGGAAGTTTTTCTCGGGCGCGCAAACGTTGTTAAATATGTCGTTCTCCTCGTCGTAATCGTTCTCATAGAAAACACAAATCCGAGATTAAAGATAACGCAGTGTTTAAAATTATTCTGGTTCATTCTGTCTCCTTTGTGTATAATAGCGTTAATTTTGGCGCTTGCTGGATTATGATAAATAGAGCAAAAATTTTAACCAGGTCAATATGGGTATTTCATTTCGCTTCGGCGCCCTGCAACAACTGCGACATAGAAATACTTGATGTCCTCACGCCGAGATTTGATGTGGAGAGGTTTGGTATAAAACTCGTCGCGAGCATAAAACACGCCGACTGCCTGCTTGTGTGCGGAATGATAAACCGCAAGGGTGCGCCGCTTCTCAAAAAACTCTACGAAATGGCGCCCAAACCTCTTGCCGTCGTCGCCTTCGGCTCCTGCGCCTCGTCGCAGGGAATTTTCAAGGACTCGTATATGAGGACTCTGCCCGCTGACGAACTCATTCCCGTGAACGCTTACATACCTGGCTGCCCGCCGAGGCCTGAGGCGATAATTGACGGGGTTGTAAAAGTTAT
>PEXM01000051.1 GCA_002779055.1 Elusimicrobia bacterium CG08_land_8_20_14_0_20_44_26 | reverse complement strand
AGCATTATTGATAAAATTCAGGAGACGCTTTCATCCTCCCGCGAAAAGGTCTCGCAGTATGCGCCTCAGATTGATTCCATAAAAATAAAAACCGATAAAATCGGAGCCCTCATCGGGCCGGGAGGGAAAAACATAAAAGCGATTGTCGCTGATACCGGCTGCGAAGTGAACGTAGACGATGACGGTATTGTCACTTTAGCCGCGGCGGATATTGAAAGCATAAATTCAGCCAAACAGATGATTGAATATCTCGTCGGGGAGGTTGAAATCGGCAAAATACACATCGGCAAAGTTATGAAGACCGTAAATTTCGGTGCTTTTGTGCAGATTTATCCCGGCACGGAGGGGCTTGTCCACATTTCGGAACTTGCCCCGAAGAGAATCAATATGGTAACGGACATCGTTCAGGAAGGGGATGAAATACTTGTTAAAGTTATTGCTGTTGACGACAGAGGCAAAATAAAACTTTCAAGAAAAGAAGCCCTCAGAGAATTGAATATCAGCGACGAAAGCCAGTATGTAAAAAATGGGGCGCAAAAAATCTGACGCTGACGAGGGGCTCTTATCAATTTTCAGGCACTGCTATTCGCTGATGAGAGAAAAGGAAATCGGCGAATTCAGATTCGGTAAGAGTGGAATTAAAATCTTCATTAAGCGTAAAGTCGCCGAACGCTCCGTACAAAAAACAAAACCGTCCGTTTCAGCGGAAAACAAAGCCGGAGGCCAGGAAACCGAAAAAATATTGCCGGTGAAAGAAATCTCCGGCAGAGAAGTTATTAAGTCGCCTCTGGCGGGTGTTTTCTACGCAAGCCCGAGTCCCAATTCTGCCTCCTATATCAGCGTTCCCAGCGATGTTAAAAAAGGACAGATTCTCTGTATGATAGAAGCGATGAAAGTTATGAACGAGATAGAAAGTCCGAGTGATTGCAGGATTCTCTCGGTTGTGGCGAAAAGCGGCGCCATGGTCGGTAAAGGCGACCCTCTTTTTGAGATAGAAAAATAAGAAAAAAGATTTTTATAATACACGGTCAGGGCGCCAGAGACGGAATCGGCAGAGAAACCGGCGGCGACCTCGACACAATCGCATCCAATGCGTTTTATACGGTGTGGGCAAAAAATGCGATTAAGAAAGAACTGCTCAAAGAACCGGTTCCGGGCGCTGATTACGATTATGATTTCATAAACTATTCGGAAGGTCTGAATCATCTTGCTGTTCACAAAGGATGCGATGTTTATATACCCGATTTTCCGGTTGACGCTTTTGCGGCGCGGCTAAAGCTCATTCGGATACCCGATAAATCTTCGGCGGTGCTCCTGAATAAATTCACAAGAGATCTTTTTGATTTCAGAATCCGAATTACGGAAAATTCATCCGCCGTCGCTTTCAAACGGAAGCAGATATTCAACGAGGCCTTCAACTATGTCTCCAAAATAACGGATTACAAGGAAGTGTCCGCCCTCAAAATAGCGAACTGCGTTTTGTCTCTTATCCGGCTTTTTCTCGAAGTGTCTTTGTTTGCCGTGAAGGAGGAAAGCACTCAGAAAGTAAAATTCGAAACGGCTCAGGCGGCAATTCTTGATGCGTTTGCGGGAGCGCGTTTTCATTCTGCGAAAAAAAATATTCTTAAATTAATGACGAGCGACGTTAAATACGATATGTCCGAGATTGCGGAGAAAAAAGAAGAGATACTCGCTTTTGACGAAGCCCACAATAATGACCTCACTTCCCGCGGGAGAATCGGCTACACTGACGAAATGTTGATTCTTGCGGCGGAGACGGTTTCCTTCCTTGTGAGAGGGTATGATGATCTGCGCGAACTTCCTTTTGACGAAAAGCACAGGAATGCGTTTTCGGGTATTGTATCCGCCATAGCCCGGGAACTTACTGACCTGTTCTCGGATTTGAAGAAAAAGGTTGCCGAATCTTCCGGCATAATAGGCGACGCCGACGGAAAACTTAACGAGGCGTTGAGAGAAATAGATGAAGCGGTTAAAGTGATAAACGGTTTGAGGGATTACAGGCATCCCGCAAAAAAAAAGGGCGGAGGTTTTCCCGTTACGGTTATGCTTATTGAGGAAGCCACAGGAAGAGCGGTCGGCGGAATTGATGTTGCGTTTGAGAGATGGAAAGGCAAAGGAAAAATACTTGATGAGGCGGGATGCGAAATCGGCGAAAAAAGAGCATCGGTTGCAACGGACGAATACGGCGTTGCTTCCGCTTTATATATGCCGTCGGCGGATGATGAAAATTTTCAAATCAATGTCACATATGACGGTCTTCACGTAATGCTTTTTCCCGGTAAGGCGGCGGATGAAACTTCATCTTCCGCCGGCGGGGATTATCTCCCCGCGGAGGACGAGGGAGAGAAAGAGGAATTTGATAAGACCTCCGGCGACACCGCCGGCCTGGCGCAGAAACTTTCACTGACTCTTATAGAAAGGATGTTCAGATTTTTAAAGGAAAATGACGTGAATGTCGTCTCTATTAACGACCATCATCCCTATACGCCGGAAGTTTTTGAACTTCTGATGCGCCTTAAAAGCGAAGGAATTATCGGAAACGTCCAGGTTTATGCAAAACCGCGCGGCATTGATGAGTCCGACAGCGAGAAAAAATGCGGAGCCGACCTCATTTACGAGGAGCGGATAAAAGGCAAAAGATGGGACAACGGCGGCCTTCAATTTCTGAAGGATATGGCTCATGTCCAGGATCTGCATCTGCCGAAAAAGTGCTGGCCCCGCTCGGTGGACGAAAAAGCCCGGGCTCTCGCAATTGAGTTGTCAAAACTCATCGGCTCAAGTTTTAACAAGATAGAAATGACTTCGCGTCTTGCCGAAATTTCTTCCAAAAAAGATTTGGAAAATATAATGACGACATCCGGCTGGGACAAAAAAGTTAAAGAATACGAAGATGGGCTCGCGGTTGTCCTGCCGCGGACCGAAACGAATATGTTGTATCTCTCTTTGCTGAAGGCGCCGCCCGCCGGCGATTATTCCAAGAATCTGCTTTTTACGGATAAGATAAAGAAAATATTTATGACTCCGAAACGCCCGGAGAAAAAGAAACTTTTTTTAAAAAAACTCTACACAAACAATCCCGAAAACCACATAAAAATTATGGCGGTGCTTTCTCCTTTTATAAACGCCAAAAAAGGCGAAACAAAAATAAACGTGGCCTCGGCAATCAATTATCTTCTTTATGACAGAAAATATTGCGCCGACTATTTCTTTTACTGCTACGGGTCGCAGATAATGACGACGAGAAAACCGAACGCCGGTGACGAGACGATAAATCTGAGCACGCTTATGCAGCACATCGGCACAAAAGCCGACGGCGGCCACAAAGGCGCCGCCACCTGTCAGCCCTCGTCCAATCCAGGTTTCCCGAAAAAACGCCTGCTTAAAGTGGGTGACAAAAATATAATTGAATTTCTGTATTATATCGCCGGCAAGATAAAGGAATACTATCCGTCTCTTGAACTTGACGGCGTTTGTCCCGTGCAGGCGGCCGGTTACGCTGAAAATTACGAGAGGGCGCTTGACAAAATAAAATATGGCGTCGTTTTTTACACGTTTACAAAATCAGTGACGGAAGAAATAATCAAAGCGGCGCTTGTAAAGGCGCCCCGCATATCAAAAAACGACGGGGAGGACAAACCCGGTATAACCCAGATAATAGAGCGGGTCGCGAGGAATTACAAACCGGATTATATATTTTTCCTTCAGGGAGGAATGTCCGGCATGGTGCTCTACAATTTTTTGGATGACCGCGAGCGTCTTGATTTACCGGATATGGCCCGTCGCATCGGATGGGACGAAGACGGGGGATCCTCGAGGATAGCGATTGCCACGCCCAAAAGAAACCGGCGCATTCCGCGCGATATGAGATGGCTGAGAGACGCCGATTTTCCGGAATTGAGCCGCCGTCTTGCCTCTTTCATAAACGAAACTCCGGGCGGCTGGAAGATAACGAAGATAAGCCCGCCTCCGGCGGATATTTCAGACCGTCTGACTTCGTAACTTTTCGGAGTTTCGGAAAAAAAATTAATAGTGTCCCATAATTTTGTATATGTAGGAGGGACTTTCCAGTCCCGATTGGTTTATGAGGCGCGTTTTTTTGTTGGGGTTAGAAAACCCCTCTACAAAATTATGAGATTTGCGCATTTTAACTATTGACATCAATTTACTTAAATATTATAATAAATAAGGAAGAGTGATTAAAATGCAATTTGCGGCAGGGTGTGTATGAAAGGTTTGTCTTTTTTATGGGATGATAACTGTGGACAGGCAGACGCGGAGTATATATTAATGATTTTCTGTTTGGCCGGCGCGGTATTCAGCCTGAGGATTTTCAATCTCGTGGTTAATAAGGCGTATCTTGACGCAATAAACAACATAAGTAAGTGGTAAAATTAAATATGAAAGATAAAGGATTTAACTTTTACCGATGTGAAAGCGGTCAAGACCCGATTCTTTTTATCCGTGATACCGAGGGGCAGGCGATGACAGAATATATTCTTATGATTTTTCTTATTGTTCTCGCCGCCGCACAGGTTTTGCGGGCATTCGGTTTGTGTCTTGACCTCGCGCTTATTCAGTCCGCCAGAAAACTCGGCGGTTTTGGAGGAACTATAAAATGAGATTAAAATTCTCTTTTCTGCGTAACTTTAGGAGCAGTGAAGATGGAGCCGGCATGACCGAATATATTCTTATTGTTTTCCTGATAGCTCTTGCGGCTTATCTGGCGGTCAAGCAGTATGGCAAGACCGTGAGCGGCAGATTTATCGGAGCCGGCAATAAAGTTGAATCCGCATGGGGCGACTGAACAAAAGGAAAAATGTTTATTTTTATTCCGCCGCGCGGCAGGGATAAAAAGGAGGAGAAATGAGTTTTTTGAGAGATGAAAGAGGGCAGGGTATGACCGAGTACATTCTTCTTGTATTTTTGATAGCGCTTCTCGCTTACGCTATGGTTAAGGTGTTTGGAAACACAGTGAAGAATGCATTCAACAAGGGCGCATCAACGTTAAGAAACGCGGCAAGATAAGCGTTTAATTTAATGACGGCCCCGAAAGGGCGGAGTGGATTGAGTTCTCAATTCTGCCGTTTCTTTCTTCGGGAGTTTTTTCCGGACGAGAACGGTCAGGGTATGACTGAATACATTCTGCTGGTATTTCTTATAGCGCTCGCCTGTATGTTCGGAGTGAGAATGTACGGCGGTAAAATAAAGAAGGGCTACAACAAAGGAGCGGATACTCTGAGAAACATCGCAAGATAGACGGATTTTATCGTATCGGAATTTGAATAATTTAAGCGAGGATAAATCCTCGCACTACATAACGGAGAGGCGCATTTGTTATTTTTGATTTGTCATTTTCCGTCTCAAACGGAGAGGGGTCAGGACCCGATACCGTCCGCCGCTGGCGGAGCTACGGGTCAGGCAATTGCGGAATACGTTATTGCGATGTTTCTCTGCGCGCTTGTCGCCGTCGGGGTTTTCAAAATGTACCAGACGGCCTCGCGCATTCATTACAATGATATCGCAAGAGCCCGCACGGGCGTTATGGGTATGAGGCCGTAATCAAAATGCAAAAATTAATCCGCCGACGATGGGGCAAAAATCAAAAAGGTCAATCACTCGTTGAGGTGGTGATGGTTTTCCCGATTTTGATGACTCTGCTTTTCGGCGTGATGCAGATTGCGATGATTGCGGAAACGATGTTTGCCCTGAACGACGCCGCTAATTCCGCCGCCCGCGCCGCCTCCGTGGGAAAGTCGGCTCAACTTGCGGCGGCTTATGTCATCGGCAGGACAGTCGGCCTCAACGGTTACGGATATTACGGCGGTGTTTCAACAGCAGACAGCACGGTTAATTCAAAGCGCCCCATCGGGATTCCCGGCACAATCGGAAGCGCAAGCCAGAGAAAAATAAAAATCGTTGAATGCACCGTGAGATATTTCTTCAAACCGATGTTTATGAAAACGGCGGTCATACCGCTTGCCGCCTCGGCGAGGGCGATGAAAAACGAACTTCCGGAAGGCGTAGAATGACCGGACAAAATAAAAA
>PEXM01000041.1 GCA_002779055.1 Elusimicrobia bacterium CG08_land_8_20_14_0_20_44_26 | reverse complement strand
GGAAGCAATACAAGCCGCCCGTGGTGAAATTCGCAGAAAGGGCTATGAACATCCATTCTACTGGTCTGCCTTTATTCTGGTTAGCAGGTAAAAGTGTCAATAGGCGTGTAGATTTACGAGCTGAATCGGCGCATACTTTTACGAGGTCAGGGTAAAAAAAGAATCTTGTGCCCCTACACAACACTTGGTAAATATGACAAACCGCATTATGCTATTAATGTGGCTTTTTTGTGCTACAAAGGAGGCGTTGCCGTGATTAAATATGCCAATATGCGCGACCTTAAAGTGAAAACACCCGATGTGATTGCTTTTACGGAACAGGGAAATGATGTAATCATAACTTTCAGAGGAAAACCAAAAGCTATTCTTTCCCACATTGATGAAGATACTCTTGAGGAATATATTCTCACTCACTCGCCTAAGTTCCAAAAAATATTAGATGAGATAGATAAAGATATAGAGAAGGGCAGCTACAGAAATTTCCGTCAGTATTTGAAATTTTGCCATAAGCGGAAATGAGAACGATAAAAAATATTCGTTATTGGAAAAAACAAAAATGTAGTTGCTCAATTCATTGAGCGATTACCACAAAAGGCCTCATAAATGAGGCAACTACAATTTTATGACAAAAATATTTTGTTAAATTCGCGGAAATTATTTATACTTTACGGGAATGATGAAAAAAATTATAAAAATAGGCGCTCTGAAAATAGGCGGCGGGAACCCTGTCGCTGTCCAGGGAATGGTTAAGACGCCGCCGTCGGATAAAAAAACGGTTTCCTTGATAAACGCTATGACGCGGGCGGGATGCAGAATGGCGAGGATTGCCGTTCCGAATATGCGCGAAGCGGGTTTTCTCGCGGACGTCGTTAAAAAAATAAAAATACCGCTCGTCGCAGACATCCATTTTGACTGGCGTCTCGCAATCGCCGCTTCCGTTGCGGGAGCGAGCAAGATAAGAATAAACCCGTCAAATATCGGTTCGGCGCGGAAAGTCGCAGATGTGGCGGCATCCTGCAAGGATAAAAAAATTCCGATAAGAGTCGGCGCAAACAGCGGTTCCGTAAAAACGCTCTCTCACGGCGATAAACCGAAGACAAAAGCAAGGAAGCTTTTTAACGCCGTTTCAAGGGAAGTCGCAACTCTGGAAAAAACGGGCTTTTATGACATCGTCGTTTCGGCTAAGGCGGAAGATGTTGAAACAACGATAGAAGTAAATCGGCTTCTGGCCAAACTGGGCTATCCCGTGCACATCGGGGTGACGGCTACGGGGGCTGAGTCGGATGGTATTGTAAAAAGTTCTATAGCGCTCGGCTCGCTTCTCAGAGAGGGTATCGGCGATACGATAAGAGTTTCGCTTCTGGCGGGACCTGTCGCCGAAATCAATGCCGCATATTCAATACTGGCGGCGGTGGGTCTGCATAAAAAGAAAATCAATTTTATCGCCTGTCCGACCTGCGGAAGGTGCGGCGTTGACCTGAAATCAATTTTAGAAAAAATTTCTTCGCGTTTCCCCGATGCCTTGTCGGGCGCTTCGCCGGCATCCGGAAAAACGCTTAATGTCGCGATTATGGGCTGCGAGGTGAACGGTCCGGGCGAGGCGAGAAATGCCGACATAGGTCTCGCTTTTACCGGCAGAAAAGCCATTTATTTTGAAAAGGGCCGGATAATAAAAACGCTTGACCGCAAAGATTCAATTGCTTTTTTGACCGGCAAAATAAAAAAATGCTTGACGCTCAACAATGCTGACTGTTGATTTCTACCATTGGTTATTGTAAAATTCAAAAATAAAAAGGGAAATAAAAATTGGTTTCCCGGGGAGAAAAATTATGAAGATTAAATTTTTGGCTGTTGTTTTGGGGTTAATCGTTTTATCGTCAGGAGTTAAAGCGCTTGAGGGGATAGACAGCACCGAAAGACTGATTTTTATACCGAAAGCGTGCGGTCTGAATTACGGCGAATACAATATCAATTTCAGGATTTACGACGAGGGCGGCATGCTCACAAGAGCCGTCTTCGGCGTCATACAGGGGCTTCAGGTCGGTTTTTCATGGGATATAGAGTGTCTTATAGGCACTGAAACCGCTATGGGCCAGGACCCCGAATTATATCTGAAACTCGACCTTTTCAGAGGGAGCCGCTTGATTCCCGCAATGTCTTTCGGTTACGACGCGCAGGGATATCAGTGGAACAGAAAGACCGAAAAATACGATTCTCCGCCGCTCGGTTTATTCTTCGCGATGTCCAAAGAACTCATACTTAAAAATTTTTATCTGACAGGCGGAGCCGGCTACGACACCGAGGACGATAATCCCGATAGCAGTTCCACTGACAAGGTCAACGGTTTTGCGGGATTTAATTTTAAACCCAGCAAATTTTCGCTTTACGGCGAAGCAATGAATATCGGCAGAGGTTCCGATGGGAGCAGAATGAATGCGGGCGCCGCCTACGAGATTGCGGAGGGTCTCCAGTTTATGCTTTCTTTTGAAAATATTTCGAAATCGGGAGAAATAAACAAAGAGCAGCAGAGAACTTTTTCAATATTGTACAGAGGCGCTTTTTAATATGCCGGAAGTTAAAAATTATAAGAACAGAAAAACCGCCGAGGGATGTAAGCGTGTCGGAATTAGCGCCTGAATTCGAAAAACCGCTTCTCAAAATAGAAACAAAAATAAAAGAACTTGAAGTAGAGCCGGTTAAATATGCCCGGCAGATAAGCGCTCTAAAAGAAAAGGTAGAAAAACTCAGAAAAAAAATATTCACGAATCTCACTCCGTTCCAGAGAGTGCAGCTTGCCAGACATCCTCTCCGTCCGACTTTTTCATCTTATATTGCGGGTCTGTTTGATAACTTCATTGAACTTCACGGCGACAGGCTTTTCTCGGACGATGCCGCGATTATTTGCGGTTTTGCGGAACTGGACGGCGAAAAATGCGCTCTGATAGGTCAGGAGAAGGGCAAGACCACGACGGAGAAAATAAAATGCAATTTCGGTATGCCTCATCCCGAAGGATACAGAAAAGCTCTCAGGATAATGAAACTGGCCGAAAAATTCAAACTCCCCGTGATAACGTTTATTGACACCCCCGGAGCTTATCCCGGCATCGGAGCGGAAGAGAGGGGGCAGGCAAGGGCGATAGCTGTAAACCTTTATGAAATGATGGGCCTCAATACTCCTATAATATCCGTCATAATCGGTGAAGGCGGTTCGGGAGGGGCTCTGGCTCTCGGAGTCAGTAATTACATATTGATGCTTGCCAACGCCGTGTATTCGGTGATATCGCCGGAGGGCTGCGCTTCCATATTATTCCGTGACGCCTCAAAAGCCGAACAGGCGGCGGAGGCGCTTAAATTAACGGCGCAGGATTTATACCAACTTGGAGTGATAGACGAAATCGTCAGTGAGCCCTTCGGGGGTTCGCATTTAGATCCGGCAAAGCAGTTTGACACACTCAAAAAGAAACTCCTTAAAGCTTTGAATTCGGTCAGGGAAACAAAAAAATATGCGGAAGAAAGATACAAAAAATTCAGGCGTATGGGAGATATAAAAATCAAATAGGGGGGATGAATGAAAAAAAAGAATGTCAGCGGAAATATGCTCATAGCGCAGAGCGGTGGGCCTTCAATGGTGATAAACCGGTCTCTTGTGGGAGCGGTTCTTGAAGCAAAAAAACACAAATGCATCCGCAGAATTTACGGCGCTCTCCACGGAATAAAAGGAATCTTGGAAGAGAATTTTACGGATCTCGGCAGAGAATCAAACACCAACCTCAAAAAAATAGCCGCGACTCCTTCCTCCGCCCTCGGCACGGTCAGAAAAAAACCGACTCAATCCGAATGCGCCGACATTTTTAATATTCTTAACAAATACGGAGTGCGTTATTTTTTTTATATCGGGGGAAATGATTCCGCTGAAACGGCTCACATCATAAATCAGGAGGCGAAAAAAAAGAATTACGAACTGCGCTGTTTCCACATACCCAAAACCATTGACAATGACCTGAGAGAAAACGACCACACCCCGGGCTTCGGTTCAGCGGCAAAATTCGTAGCGTGCGCCCTTATGGGCGACAACCTGGACAACGCGGCTCTTCCCGGTGTAAAAATAGACATCATAATGGGCAGGCACGCCGGTTTCCTCACCGCATCGGCCGCTTTGGCGCGCAAGTTCAAAGATGACGGACCGCATCTCATTTACCTGCCGGAGAGGCCCTTTGATATGAATACGTTTGTTTCCGACGTTAAAAAGGTCTATTCAAAATACGGACGGTGTCTTATCGCAGTTTCCGAAGGTATAGCCGACAAAACCGGCACGGCTATCGCCACAAAATACATAAAGGAAGTGGACGCTCACGGGAACGCTCAGTTGAGCGGTTCAGGCGCCCTTGGTGACCTCATCGCCGCGGAAATAAAAAGGCGCACCGATATTAAGCGGGTGAGGGCGGACACCTTCGGCTATCTCCAGCGTTCATTTCCTGGAGTGGTTTCGGCGGTGGACTCATTGGAAGCATCCGTTGTGGGAATGGAAGCTGTCAGATGCGCTGTTTCGGGCGATGTTGACGGCTCAATCGCCATACGCAGAAAGAAAGGGGAAAAATACGCCGTTTATTACAAAAGAGTTCCTCTCAAAAATGTCGCGAAAGAAACAAGAGCAATGCCCTCAAATTTCATAAACAAAGAAGGCAATAATGTCACTAAAGCTTTCATAAATTATGTCTCGCCGCTCGTCGGAAAACTTCCTGAAATCGGGAGAATAAACCCATTCTTTTTAGCAAAGAAACTTTACTGAAACGCGTTCTGGCAATAGCCGAAACCGCCGGCCGCGCCGCTTACCGAATGCGGAAAAAAATACGCATACGGTACAAGGGTAAAATAAATCCAGTAACAAACGCTGATAAAAAAACCGAACGATATCTGATAAAAAAACTTTCCGAACTGGGGGTCTTCGGTTTTCTTTGCGAAGAAAACACTTATAAAAATATAAAAAAAGATATGTGGGTCATTGACCCGATAGACGGCACCGTCAACTACACCCACGGGCTCAATAAATGGGCTGTAAGCATTTCTCTCGTTACAAACGGGAAAACAGAACTTGCCGTAACTTACAACCCCTCCGACAATGAAATGTTCAGCGCTTTATCAGGCAAAGGCGCTTTTTTAAACGGCAGACGCATCAGAGTTTCAAACATAAGAACAACGGTTAAAGCTCTTCTCGCTACGGGTTTTCCGTATTATGTGTGGGAAAAACCGGAAAGAACGATTAAATTATTCAGAAAATTTCTTTCCTCCGCTCAGGGAATAAGGAGATACGGTTCCGCCACCATTGACATGGCTTATGTCGCCTGCGGCAGATTTGACGGTTTCTGGGAGGAAGGGCTTTACCCCTGGGACATAAGCGCGGGGAAACTTCTGATAGAAGAAGCCGGAGGAAAAGTCACCGATTACAGGGGCGGAAAAATAGAAACCGGCGAGGGATATTTCACCGCCGACAGGTCAACAGACCGTCCTGTGGACAGAACGCTTTTGTCGAGCAACGGGTTGCTTCACCGGAAAATGCTTGATATAATCAATTGTGAGCGCAAACGCAAATAGTTCATTAAAATCATACGACATCGTTTTTCTCGGGAAAGACGCCGAATTGTATTCTCTCATCCGGAATATTTTGAAGGAATTTGAATTTGATTTTTACAGGTCTGAGAATTTAGACGACTTCGGCAAATTAATCGCGCAGAAATGTCCCCGGCTCATTCTTCTCTCGTCCGATAGTTCATCTCTCAGCGAAGATGAAAATTTTAACACGCTGCGGACGGCGGCAGACGGCAAAATTCCGATGTTTTTATTCACCAAAACCGCCGCAGAATACAGGAATGACGGCTCTTTCGGTTCAACATTTATTGATAATCTGAAAAAGGTCTGGCAGGAAAGCGCACTGCCGAAGAAACCGCCGTCTCGCGCAAAATTCATGGAAATCGGAAAAACGCACAACGAAAAAAGAAAATTTACCCGCATATCGGTGAAAACGCCGGTTTTAATATGCGAGGATTCCGCTAACGGTTTTAGAACCAATGGCTTTCTGAGGAACCTGTCCGCAGGCGGCATTTCCGTTAACAGCAAAGAAAAAATTTCAGATTCCGGCTGGCATCTCCTTGGTTTTTCTCTCGCGCAGGGGAAAACATTCAAACTGCGGGGAGTGAAGACACGGGATTCCTACATCGGCGATCACTGGCATACCGCTTTCAGGTTTGAAAAAGTAAATTCCGCCGACAGCGATGATATTGACGAATACGCGTGCAATCTGATTTTTCTCAGGAAACTTCGCGTTTTTTCCGAATTTGACGCCGAAGACCTTATTTATATTATGAGAACCGGTAAAAAAATTAATATTCCGAGCGGTTCCATAATTTTTTCCGCCGGCACACCCGGCAGGAATTTCTACGTTGTTTTTGAAGGAAAGATAAAAATATTCAGAATGACAGGCGCACTGGGCGCAAAAAAGGAAAAGTTTCTCGCATTCATACATCCGGGCGAATTTTTCGGGGAAATGGCTCTTCTCATGGACATTGAGCGCAGCGGCAGCGCTCAAGCAGTGGAAAATTCAACTCTTTTCCAGATAAACAGGGAATCGCTGGACGAGCTTCTCACAAGCCGCAGCGATATTGCCGTTAAGTTATACAGATCATTCATTTCGGCTCTTGTTGAACGGCTCAACACAACCGACCAGGAATTGATTGACTCACCATTTACAACCCCCTTAGATATTTCAAAAATGTAGGTCAATAGGGACGGTTCCTATTGAGAAGGTATTTCCACAGCAATAGGAACCGTCCCCATTGGTTCCCCATTGGTTCCTACAACTTCCGATAATATTTATTATGTAAACTTTTAATGTGTTTTTCAGACCTTCATAAATTTAATATGTTTTATTAAGTATTGGTGTAATTTCCTTATGTTTTTAGTATATCTACCATATTCTTAATACTAATTTTAATTTTTCAAAATAAGAATTCCCAAAATATCAATAAAAACAAATAAAACCAATCTTGCCTTGTATCTTTATTCTGCGGAAATTTAATCGGGACTGGAAAGTCCCTGCTTTATAGTCTTGACTTTCTTCCAACATTTTCTACAATATTATAAAGGAGGTTTTTTCATGATTATCTTTTTAGTTGTTGCGGTTATTCTTTTAATTATGATTGTGGGGATTTACAACAATCTGGTCAAATTGAGAAACAGATTCAAGAATGCTTTTGCCCAGATTGATGTCCAACTAAAACGTCGTTATGATCTGATTCCGAATCTCGTTGAGACGGCGAAGGGTTATCTCGCTCATGAACGTCAGACGCTGGAAGAGGTTATCAAAGCGCGGAATCAGGCTTCATCCGCTGTCTATCAGGCGTCGTCGCATCCTGAAGACCCCTCTGCAATGAAAAAATTGCTCGGCGCCGAGACGCTCCTCGGCGGCGCCATGGGGCGGCTCATGGTCACAGTTGAAAGGTATCCGGTCTTAAAAGCCAATCAGACGATGGCACAACTTATGGAAGAACTCGCATCAACCGAAAACAGAATTTCTTATGCGCGTCAGTCATTTAATGATGCGGTGATGTTCTACAACACGCAGAGAGAGGTTTTCCCCAACTCACTGCTCGCTGACAGATTCGGATTTCAGGAAGCGATTCTTTTTGAGGTGAAGTCGGAAGAAGAACGGACAGCGCCAAAAGTTTCCTTTTAATCCGGGTCGTCATTTGAAATAACCGTGCAGTGAGAATAGCGTTAGAAACAATTGAACCACCGCCCCATTAAGGAAGAATAATGAACTTTTTTGAATATCAGGAATCCGCAAGGCGAAAAACAGGAGTTCTTATTTTCTTTTATATTCTCGCTATAATCCTTATTGTCCTCATCATATATTTAACGTTCGTTTATGTTTTGCAAATTAGGCCGGAAACGAGAAATATGCTTTCGCACGGATTGTGGAATCCGACTCTCTTTTTCTGGGTTTCGGGCATAACATTATTCATAGTGGCAATGGGAACCTTTTACAAAATAAATCAGCTTTCTTCCGGGGGCTGGACCATAGCAAAAATGCTCGGCGGGCGGGCTGTTTATCCCGACACAACCGACTCCGACGAACGCCGGCTCCTGAATGTTATTGAGGAAATGGCAATCGCTTCCGGAGTGCAGGTTCCCTGCGTGTTTATTCTGGATAACGAAGAGGGTATCAATGCCTTCGCCGCGGGCTTTTCGCCGAACGATGCGGTTATCGGCGTTACATCGGGCTGTGTTAGAATGTTGAAGCGCGATGAACTTGAGGGCGTCATTGCGCATGAGTTCAGCCACATCCTCAACGGAGATATGCGTCTAAACATCCGTCTTATGGGGGTCCTGCACGGAATTTTGGTCATTGCCCTGCTCGGTTATGCGCTTATCCGTTCGGGCATGTATTCAAGGAGTTCAAGTTCCCGCGGCGGCGGGGGCAAAATTGTCGTCATTCTTTTGGGATTGTTTTTAATGGTCGTCGGATACATAGGAGTTTTCTTTGCGAAATTGATTAAAAGCGGGGTCTCGCGCCAGCGAGAGTATTTGGCGGATGCCTCTGCGGTGCAGTTCACGAGAAATCCCTTTGGCATTGCCAATGCGCTGAAAAAAATAGGCGGATTTATCAGCGGGTCAAAAATACAGAATACCCGCGCCGAAGAAGTGAGCCACTTTTTCTTTGCAAACGGCATGAGAAGTTCTTTCACTTACCTCTTGTCAACGCATCCTCCGCTTGTTGAACGGATTCGCCGGATTGACCCGTCCTTTGACGGCGATTTCACAAAAGCGCTGAAAAGCGAGCGAAGCACGACCATCTCCGCCACAGGTTTTTCGGGATTTATCGGCGAAGCGCCTGTCAGAGCGAACCCCGAAGATATCGTTTCACAGGTCGGCACCCTCACTACGGAAAATCTTGAATATGCCTCAAAATTGCTGGATTCTCTTCCGCTGGAACTGAGGGATGCAAGCCGCACAAAACAGGGCGCCAGAGCCGTGATTTATGCGCTTTTACTCAGTGAAGACGAGAAAGTCAAAGAGATTCAAATTCAACATCTCGCCCATTACAGCGACCCCGAGGTTTACGGAGAAACAATGCGAATCGCAAAAGCGGCTAAAAATCTATCCGCCGATTTCCGTCTGCCCCTGAGCAATATGATTATCTCAGCGCTTCGTCATCTTTCCAAAAAACAATACCACGTTTTCATTAAAGATGTCCAATATCTTGTAAAAGCCGACGGAAAGATAGACCTCTTTGAATACGCTCTTCACAAAATGATTCTCCGTCATCTTAAACCTGTTTTTGAATGGACGAAACCCACCCCGATAAAATACAACAACATTCGTTCGGTTCTTTTGCATTGCGAGACGGTTCTTTCCTGTCTCGCCCACCGCGGGACGGACAAAGAAGAAGAAAAAAACAGCGCTTTCCATCTTGCGGCGGGAAAACTCGAAGGCGGAGATGCTCTGAAACTTCTTGAAAAGCAAAATTGCGGACTCTCCGCCCTTGATTCTTCCCTCGGCGAACTTGCGAAAGCGGCGCCGAAAGTAAAAAAGGAAATTTTCGCATCTTGCGTCGCCTGCATCGTCGCAGACGGCTGGATTACTCTGAAAGAATCGGCAATCATCAGAATCATCGCTGACTCGCTGGATTGGCCTCTTCCTCCGATGGTTATGCCAGGGAAATTCGGGGCTTCCTCGGACTGAAAAAATGTCTTTTTGTAATAGTTCAGCTATTAGAAAATACTTTCATGCGCTATCGTCGGTAGTCGCAGGCTTCAGCCTGCGTTTGATTGACGAGAAATGGAGAATAATGGGGACGGTTCCTATTGACCCATGAATTAACCCTGAAATCCTGTATTCCGGGGTGGTTTATATTACAAGAGCGGGACTAATGCGGAAATTTATGCATATATTCACTAAAAATTGTTTTTCCGCTTTTGTCAAAGATTTTATTTTGTCGCCGTCCGTTTTAATCTTTCTGAATATTATACTGTGATAAATATTTTCCATAGTTCTTGAAGATATAAGGAAATAAATGTCAAAAAGAACGCTCAAAAACTCAATATTTTGAAAATCCCCGATTATAAACCTGCCGAGTTCCTTGTCTATGCTTCTTCTCAGGCACTCTCTTGTATAGAACCCGTCAAGATTAAGATTGTGTTCCTTCACAATCTGCACGAGTGATTTCACAACCTGAATACTTTCTGTGCTGTGCTCCTCCTCAATTTCAATCAGCTGGTACATCAGAACCTTGGCTATAACCGGTTCAATCTCCTTTATTGCTTTCTTAAAGTAACGGTAAACGGACTCAAATCCAAGAAAATAATCAAGCAGAGTGTTATATGTGTTTTTAAGTTCCCTTATTTTCTTCATCCAGAATTCAATCATTATAAGGTTTCTCGCGCCGGGTGAAACATTGCTTATTGTAAAATCGCCGGAGAATTCTCCCGATTTCAAATTTATGGCATACGGAAATTCACCGTCGGTAACGGTGTAATCAAAGTGCATTTTTTCTTCTGTACTTTTAACCACCGCTTCAACGATATTAGGAGAACTGTTGATAAATATGTGCCAAAAAGGATTATCAATGGTTTCAGTTTTATCAGGATTCAAAGCGAGTTTCCTGATAATGCATCCCGCAATATAAATATATCTGCTCATTTTTTGCGGGTTGACAAAACGCTCATAAACCCGACGTCCGTTTTCAATCGGCGGGTTCGTCGGCGCTTTTTCAAGAATTTTCAGGAATTTCTCCTCAATATTTTCTCCGGAAAAACCTTTATATATATCAAGAGCCCGCGCCGCGCATGCCATATTGTGCACGGGTTCAAGACCGCTTATATTTGCCCAAAACCAGCCGCATGAAGTAAACGTAAAAAGCGTGTTTTTAAGCATCTCAAACAACATCAGCACCCTTCTCTTTTCATCAAATGTAAGCGTCCCGCCGCTCCTATGCTTTTCCATAAATGCGTCAATGAGAGAATAATCGTCGATAATTTCGGGATAATCCGCAATAGCGCCTTCCGGCTCTTTAATAAATTTTTTTATTTCACTGTTAAAAACGCTATGGACATTTTTCGCTAAGAAATCAAAGGCCTCCCTAAGTGGCGCTCGCCATTTCTGGCTTGTACCAGGTTCTTTACCGCAACCGCAATCGTCCCTCCACCTGTCAACGCCATGGGCGCACGACCAGGAAGTGCCTTCTTTTTCTTTTCCATCCTTTATTCTTATTTCCCAGGAACCGATGCTTTTTTCGGCTAAATAGCCGGGATTTACAACTTTTATTCCTCTTAAAGGCAGTTCATATTTCAGAAGATGAGCAAGACCCCGTTCGGCAAAGGGCTGGTGGTGGCCGAATGTTTCACCGTCGGAGAGAATGGTTACGACCTGGTCATGATGGGTGCTTTTGGAAAAAGCGCTTTCAATTCTATCGCCGGTGGCGTGGGAATTGAATAATATGTTCTCGAAAGAAATCGCCTGCGACATTTCGCGGTGGGCAATAAAAGCCGTAATTTCGCCTTTATCCGTTTTTATTTTATAGGGATATCTGGGATCAATATTGCCCGAGGAAACGTCTATCTCATGCTTTATGCCCATAGGATGGGCGGCGCTCACCTGAGTGGAGACAAGCAGAACATATTTCATGCCGCTTGTTATCAGTTCATCAATCACTTCTTCGTTAACGGCCGTCTCCGGAAGCCACAACCCTTCGGCTTTTCTGCCGAAACTTGTTTCAAACGATTTAAGACCCCACTGAATGTCTAACTTTTTCAAGAAGGGGCTGTCAAGCGGCAGAATCGTGTGGCTGTAAGTGCAGGCGACGGCATTACCGTGGTTAAGAAGTTTTTGCGATAATCTGTCGGCCTCTGTAACATTTGACCAGGTCTTCGCATGCGTTTTTTTTAACCAGTCAACGAGCGTCGGACCGAAATCAAACGAGATGTATTCATAGTTGTTTACAATGTCCAGGGTAAAGCCGTTACTGTTTAAAACTCTTGCCGCGGCATTCGGCTGATAACACTCGCTGAATATTTTTTCATTCCAGTCATTATACGGCTCCGCAGTTTCCTGGGCAAGCGTTACGCCCAACCACGGATTTGCCCTTGAGGGTTGGTAAAAATGACCGTGAATAATTACATACTTTTCAGCCATTTGCAGCGAATGGAATTATCACGCATCCGCAGGAGGGGCTACGGACCTATAAATTCTGTAATCCATACCCGGGAAAATGTTGTTTCTTTCCTCGCAGGTTTTAAGAAAATTTATGTCAATATTTTTCCTCTCAAGCATATTCATCAAATCCAAAAAATTTTTGAGGTGCTGTTTGGTTCTTTTGCAGGCATACGGCACCATTGTTCCCGTCGTCATTATAAAAGCCCAATCGCTCGACTCGGCTAACATCAGTTCCCTCGCCATCTGATTGAGAACTCTTTCCTCTATGCCGCTCGCTTCCCGGCGGCTCAGACGTATCATATTTCTCGCGGCGTGATGCAAATGACGGTAAATCCAGTCGTTGGTTCCGTTGAGCCAGACCTCGTTGTAGCCCTTGTCGCCCCATGTGGAAGGAGAGGGCTTGAGTTTCTGAAGAACGGGATGGCCGGCCAAATACTCCGACGGGGTTATCGGCTCTATTTCTCCCCACAGAGCAAACTCCTTAAAAAGATAGTACAGAAAATCAGGCCCTTCAAACCACCAGTGGCCGTAGAGTTCGGCATCATATGGCGCTACAATGATGGGCGTTACGCCTAAAACTGATTCCAGATATTCGCACTGCAGTTTCCTGCAGAAAACAAAATGTTTGGCGTGCGATTCCGCCGCCTCACGCGCTTCGTCGGGATTGTAAAACTGCTTTTGATTCAACGGCACCTTTCCTGTTATTTTATAATACTTGACGCCGGTGTTCCTACGGACGCCGTCTTTGTGCAAATGAGGTTTGATATACTTATAAGACAGATCATAACCGACATCCCTGTAAAATTCCCTGTATCTGTAATCGCCCGGATAACCTATCTCCGAACTCCACACCTGCATTGACGATTCAACATCTCTGGCGAAGACGGCAACTCCCGACGGGCAAAAAACAGGCGCGTAAACGGCGTATTTCGGGCGGGGGCACCCATAAAGAATGCCGTGCGTATCAACAAAAAAATATCTTATTCCGTTTTCCTTTAAAATATCGGCCACGCCCTCCGTATAAGCGCATTCGGCAAGCCATATACCGCGCGGTTTTCTGCCGAATTTTTCCGCATAATCTGCAACCGCCATTCTTACCTGTGCGCGCGCATCCTGCACGTTTTCCATAAGAGGAAGAAAACCGTGCGTGCCGGTGCAAGTCACAATTTCAAGATTCCCCTTATTCTGGAAATATTTGAAACCTTCTATGATTCCTCCGCTGAATTCATTTATCACGTGCCGGCAGGATATGAAATGCTCCCTGTACATCTCAACAACTTTTCCGAGCGCCGGATTTTTTTTCATCCTGACGGCTTCTTTTTTTATCAGTTTTTCAAGATTTGCAAGATGCCTCGAATATCTTTGACGCAACATCGCATCCGTCATCATATTGGCGAGAGGCGGCGTTATGGACATTGTGATTCTAAATGGGATTTCCTCTTTCTCAAGGCGTTTCATCATCAGATACAGAGGAATGTAGGTTTCTGTTATTGCTTCGTAAAACCAGTCCTCTTCTAAGAAATCTTCAAATTCCGGATGGTGCACAAAAGGCATGTGCGCGTGAAGAAGCAGCGTAAAATATCCTTTTTTCACCCTGTTAGAAATCTTTTCTCACCCTTCACCACTTTGTATCCTGCATCTATTTCTAAACCGTTTTATTCATACTCCGGTAGCCGTCCGCCATAGGCGGACGTATATTTTTCGTCAATCAAACGCAGACTAACGCCTGCGCCTACCAAAAACACCGCGTTAGAAATAATCAACGTTTCTTTTTTAACATAAGAGAAGAACTGCCTGGTATTCTGCCTTTAAGAATTTCAGTAAGAATTCGAGTACTACTCTGAGCGCGACTTAGACTGCTTCTTGATACTTTATCCAGACCGCTGGATTTAATTATATCCTGAAGGTCTTCTTTTACTATCATCCATTCCTCATCAACTTCGTCGGAAATTCCCGCTCTGGGAGCCGTAATGACATTAGATGACAGCAATTTGACAAAAACACCGTCCTTAATATACCCTAATTCAGCGCGGTATTCACTGCCCGGGTGCGGTATTTTTATATACCAGTTGTTTATTTTGCCGTGAATGCCTGTATCAAAATAATACTTGTCTTTGCCGTGGGCCCGCTCATACACCCTGAGGATTAATTGTCCCTGTATCTCCTGTTTTATCTCCCAGTAGGCAAATATAGATAGAGGATCCTTAGGCATAATTACAAGAGTTTCTTCATCATAGCTTGAAGGAAGCGGGGGTCCCGTGTCAATAAAAACATTAGCAGGAGGAACGCTTTTTTCTGCTTTTTTTATTGACGAAGACGAGCTCTTCTGTTTAGCCGCAGCCGCTAAAACCTGCTTTTTAGCGGTAGAAACTTTTTCCTTTTTATTTTTTTTTACAATTTTTGCAAGCTCCGCTCTAATTTTTTCTTCCTGGGCGACGCTTAACGTGGAAATGGCGTATTTTTTTCTCAACTTGAGTTTTCTGGCGACAGCAAGAATTCTCGTTGTTGTCTCCTTCAATTTTTCGGCAAGTTCATAAATTCTCATTTTATCCTCCCCAAATTCTTATGAATTTTTTTCCTCCGGCGCCGCTCTCTTCATGATTTTATCCTCAAATGCCGACCGGAAACTTTATTTCTGACTTTCATTATTTCCGCTATTATACAAAAGGATATCTCTTCAGGCGACTGTCCTCCAAGCTCCAGACCCACCGGCGAATATACCCTGCCGTCTATTTTGACGCCCTTTGCGCGCAGAGCCTTGTATGTTTGCCCAACTTTGATTTTGCTTCCGATCATTCCTATATAAAAAGCTTTCGTCCCAATTGCTTCATCCAGACACACCGCGTCGTATTTATGACCGTGTGTCACGATTACGACGGCGCTGCGCCCGTCAATTTCAATTTTTTCAAACGCCTTTTTATATGACGGCACAGCCAAAACATTTTTTAACTTGTTGATTTTAACAAATCCTTCCCTGTTGTCAATAAGCGTCGCATCCCACTTCAAAATATCCGCAAATTTGGAAAGAGCAAATCCGATGTGACCTGCTCCGCAGATAAAGAGTTTCACAGCGGGTTTGTAAACATCAAAGAAGACATCCGCTTTGCCGCCGCAAATCATTCCCGTGCGCACCCGCTTTTCATCCGGAGCGCCGCTTTTCAGATCAAAACTTACCGTTTTTGAGACGCCTTTTTTAATTATTTTGAGCGCATGCTCTTTAACCAGTTTTTCAAGAGCGCCGCCGCCGACGGTGCCCGAAGCGGCGCCGTCAGCGAACACAATCATTGAGGCGCCGGCGGAGCGCGGCGTGGAGCCCGAACTTTTTATCACGGTCGCAACGACCGCGGGCGCGCCGCTTTTTTTCAATTCCTCTATATTCTTCAAATCAATCATATTCACCCCGTTAGAGAACGCCGCCGACTCCCACCCAGCTGGCTCTCGTAAACCTCCGGCGTATTGATATTAATTATAACACCTTTATCGTTTGTGTTCAAGACACAAACTTCTTTTTCATGATTTTTAATAAAATAATTCAAACCTTTTTCTGCGTCATCGGGGGCGGAAATAATTTCCTTAATGAGCGCCTCCGGGAATATCACGGGATGTCCGCGTTTCCCTTTATACGACGGGACGGAGATACAAAACGGCCTCGTCCCGTGAAAGCGTAGAATGTCTTTATAAGTTTTTTCCATTACCAGCGGGCAGTCAACGGGGTTGAGCACAAAGCCGCCGACGGCGGATGCAATCGCCGAAAGGCCTTTCTTCACGGATGAAAACATTCCCCGCTCATAGTTTTCGTTATAAACGATTTTCGCGCCTTTGATATTTACTTTTGAAAGTATTTCGTCTTTATCGGCTCCGACAACGACAATGACCTCTTTTACGAAGGGCGACATCTTTGCGTAAATTTCTTCCAAAAATGTTCTATCGTTTATTTTTAGAAGAGCTTTCGGCGTTTTCATTCTCGACGAAGAACCCGCCGCCAGAATAATGCCGGCAAGGCAGATTTTTTTCACTTGTAAATCCCCCCTCTCAACCCCGTAACTCCTTGGAGTTTCGGGGTCAATCTCCCCCCTTTCAAGGGGGGAGAAATAGTAGAAGGAAATTAAAAATGTCAGGGTTTAAAAATTTCATTTTTTAATTTTCTCCCTTCGTTTAAAAAGAATTCTTTCCATTCTTTATGTCTGATTGGTTTTAGCATGCGAGGATAGTCGCTCATTTTAGACGCTTGTATTAAGTGAGAACCTAATTCAAGGGCAGTAATATCCCAATCAAATTTTGCTTTCGCATCAAGTAAAAGTTTTTTAAACTCGTATCCCTTTTCTTTGACGATAAAATAAATGTCAATGAAGTCGCGCGCCCGAGCTTTCATTGAAATTGTGTGAACTTTATTCACGGCGATATCATACAAACTGTCCACATCAAAACCCCTGTATTTCAGACCTCTCTCAATTCGCGGAAAAGGATAATAACTGAAATCAACTTTCAAATTTTCTTTATTGTTAAAACGCAAAAAGAAAATACACAATCCTAAAATTTGGCGGGTATCATATTTTTCCAATTCTAAAATCTCCTTTTTTTCTTTTAAGAAGCTTGCAATTCTAATTGGGTTAACCTCAGTTTCGCTAAAGAAATCCAAATCTTCGGACATTCTGTGTTTTAAGTAAAATTCGGACAGCGCCGTGCCGCCGGTCAAGTAAAATTTTTGAGCAAAATATTTCTCTTGCGCAATCAACTCTAAAAAAATCTTTTGACGTGAGGTTAGAATACTTTTTTCTTTTCCGGCCATAATAAAAATTCTAAAAATTCTCTATAAGAGGGAGCAATTCTGTTTTTTATTTTCTCCCAGTATTTCTTAATCTCTTTTTTATCTATTTTTTCTCCCGGTTCTCCATAATTTATTAACTGCTCTAATCTCCAGATTTTATAACCCTCAGGGTCTTCTCTTCTGAATTTTTTTTCGTCAACTGACCAGTTATACATACTGCTATTTTACAAAAAAAATTTCATTTCCAGCACGCCCGACACTTTTGAATTTTTGCAAAATGCGCCGAAGGATTACGCCCGCGACTTCTTTTCTGTATGCGGCGGTGCTTCGGAAATCGTCAATGGGACTGATTTCTTCAATCGCCCGGCGCCTCGCGCATTCTATAACTCCATCCGTCAGGGGCTTGCCCGCAAGAGTTCTCTCGGCGGAGAGCGCTCTTATGACGGTTGGAGCCACGGCTCCGAAAGCGATTCTCGCCCAAATTACGCGACCGTTTCTCTTTTCAAGAGCCGCGGCCGCAGCAGCGGAAACTTTTGAAATCGCCATCGCCTTTCTCGGGCCTATTTTATAAAAAAAGGAGAAGGCCTTCTTTTTCGGTATTAGTATTTCCGTTATCAGTTCGTTTTTTTTCAGAATGTTTTTTTTCACTCCTTTAAAAAATTTATCAATGTCAATAATT
>PEXM01000080.1 GCA_002779055.1 Elusimicrobia bacterium CG08_land_8_20_14_0_20_44_26 | reverse complement strand
GAGGTGAATCTGAAAGATATTTTTAAAGGCCTATTGACAACCAGCAGATTTTAATATATATTGAAATTAGTAGCAAAGAAATTGAAATTGACGAAAAGAAGTCTAAGTCGGAAAGAATAAATGACAGGAAAATTGCCTATCCCAAATGTTTCAATCAATAAACTCACCGTTACCGTTTTCAGCGCTATCGTCTTGACCACGTTGATGTCCTGCAGGGAATGTCCGACTGAACCGCAAAATGAAGGCAAAGACTTCGCGCTCGACTATGCCGGCCCTTCTTTTGTCAGTTTGTCGTTTTCAATCTCAGGGTCAGGTAAACGAAACTATGCCATCCAGCGGGATAGCCTCATCGTTCTTACCGGCACTTTATTTGGTGAAGATACAATTGTGACAGACTGGAATGCCGAGCCTGCCACGACCTATCGCTATCGCCTGCTGGTGAAAGACCACGGCGAAACGATAGACAAAAGTGAGTGGCTTAGCGTCACAACGATGGATACGACAAGCCACGACTTCACCTGGGAAAAGATCGTACTCTGTAATGGCGGTGGGTATCTTGAAGACGTTGAAATTGTAGATGAGAATAATGTATGGGTGGTTGGAGAATTTATACCTGAACCGGATACAGGAGGTTATTCCCCCAATGCGGCTCATTGGGATGGAAATTCATGGACGCTAAAACAAATCAAATATGGCGCAACGATATATGACATTCTTGTATTTTCTGACAATGATATTTGGGTATCGTCAGGACTTCCTTATCATTGGGATGGGCAAAGATGGACGCTTTATCATCTTTGGGATATGGGCGTTTTAAGTGAGTCTGATCATCCGGTCTATTGGATGTGGGGCTCTTCATCGAGCAATATGTATTTTATCGGGGAAGGCACTGTAGTGCATTATGACGGGAAGACATTTAAGAAAATAGAAGATATTCCCGATTATAACTATTACCGCATTAATGGCATATTTGATCAAGTAACCAATCAAACAAGGATTTGGATTGGCGCAATTAGTATTGAAGTACAGGGCGGCGCTCTCATCTATTTTGATGGCCAGAACTGGACAACAATCTGGGACAGGGATAATCGATACTATCCGGATCCGGTCTATAGTACTGTTGGAGCATCTTGGATTCCGAATAATTGTAAATACTTATTATTTTATATTGGAGGTGCGGTTGATGGTATTTTCAGCATTCATAATATAAATATTTTTGATGATTACACTTATAGTGTAAGTGTAAATTTAGGTGCCATACGTCGAATAGACGGAAATGGTATGAATGATTTCTTTGCTGTCGGTGACTTCAATAATGTCATTCACTATAACGGTAAAACATTTCATAATTATTCAGAATTAAGGGGTGATTCACACTCCCGTTATGTGTCAGTGGCTCAGAAAGGTGATGTTGTTTACATCGTTGAGTCTGCCGGTACAATTATTTATAAAGGAATAAGATGAAAAATATTGGAGGATATTAACTATGTTAAGGAAATACTTTTTATTTATTGTTTGTGTTCTTTTATCTAACAACGCATTTTCAAGTGATTTGAAAATATTGATGCGAGTGAATGATCGGGAATATGCTGTTGAAGATGAACTGACAGCTGCATTTTTAAAAGAATGGAATAATAATTTATCAGATTTAAAGGAATCAATAATAGAGGATCCTCTTGTCGAAGACATTAGATTTGGTACCCTAAAATCTATAAACTACCGTCCTTCATCTGAAGATAATACAATCGATGTATATTTTAAAATTAAAGATACTAGAGTTGATTGCGATTTTATATATATCCTCCCACCCTTTTTGTGGGGATGGCCTTCTGCTTGGTTCGATATTTCCTTTAAAATTACGTTACATTCAGAATTTGGTCAAAAAGGGCTAATTCTAGTGATAGATAATCTAAACTCGAATATAACCAATCTCAGATGGGATAATCCTTGGTTGACGATAGCAGATTTGGATGGTACGATAGAAAATATGATTAATCCCTCAATAATGTCATATTGTCCCACAGATTCTGCTATAGTCATATTGCCATTAGCCGCATTCTCTCAGATGGCGGGACATCCGGTAGTAGAGGGGGTAGATTCAGTTTCTTTGGCAGAATCGGTTCTAGCCAGTTTCCCATTTAATTTTTCATTCGGATATAAAGATAATAAAAAATATGATAACCTTGTTGTTAATATATGTCTATTACCCGGATATAATGAACCGAATAAAGAGAACATATATCTGTCAGGTAATCCAACACTACCTGATGCAAATCACGTTTTAAGTAATATTGGTATTAGTACATGTGGTACGTGGCCATTTCCGCTAATCGATCCAGGAAATAAATATAACTGGTCATGGTCAGATGAGATTGAACAGTATTGCGCTGAAGTTGGCCAAGGTGCAGGAGCAAATTACATCCGTTTGGAGGCTGTCTGGAATTTAGTTGTTCCATCTATATCTAATATTGATCCAAATTCGATTCCGAATTTCCCAATAATAACCGATGAAGATATCACTAATTATATAACACAAATAACTATTATGACAAACGACCACCCTAATGAGATGGTTGGATGGACTTATCTCGATAAACTTATCAGCTCGGCTAATGATAATGGACTTGAACCGATGATTCTTATTGGTCAGGGTCATTCAGATCGTCCTCCGGATTACAACAATAATGACAAAAGTATTGCCCCCGGCACAGTAAGGGGACTAAATCCAGAAAACTATACCTCCGTAGATTCGAGAGTATATCTTTATTACTTAGAAAAATATGCTCGAGCAGTCGTAAGAAAATATAGAAATGAAGTAAATCTTTGGATGGGTGATGGAGAGCTAAACGCTGCACGTTATAATGAAGCTTATGATTGGTGGCGAAAAGGTTCTGCATGGGAAAGAGATACTTTTCAGGATTCAGTGATTATGACGTTATCAAAAGCTGTTCATGATGAAGATTCAGACGTTGGGCGGCAATACATACAAACTTTTCATATTTTTGAGTTATCTAAAAGGTTGGATCAATGGAAAACTTACTATGATGCTGTGGCTCTTAATTTTTATCCCCATGAAGTTGAACTCGGTAATGCCAGCCCCGTTTTAGGATTCTTGGTTGGAGAACTTGTCTATTCGACTCGACGCGCACTGGATGTTTTAAATAAGGAGGTGCCTGTATGGATCTCCGAAACAGGATACCCGGTGACAACAAATCAAGCCCTAGATCCAAACGCAACATTATGTCAACATTTAAGATATTTTTCTCAGGAAAAACAAAATACTTTTTTTGAAGATGTTTTTAAAACCTGTTCGAAATTCGGGGCTGAAGGATTGCTTTGGTTTTTATTGATCGAGAATAAAGATAACCGTTATGGTTTATTGGACTCAACTTGTGCAGAACGTTTGGTTTATTCGACCCTTAAAGACGAAATTTCAGGACAACCAGATCCTGTTTGGGTTGAGTTTAATACGGAATATCAGAATAGTATGGAAGACTTGCCTGGATTAATCGGGATTAACAATTTAAGTACCACGTTTTCAAACCATGAGACCCTTCGAATGTATCAGACGAAAACATATACTGCGACCACACTCAGCGAAGCGCTGGAAAGACCATCAACTGGCGATACAGTACATCATAATTGCTGGAATAATGAACACACGAAATATAAAGTTAATAAACAGTTTATTCCAAATGATGTTCTTGAAGAAACGCAAAATGCTCAATATTATGATAAAGTCGATATATTCTTTCAAACGAGTTATGAACCGGAAACTTATTGCCATACAGATATTTCAATACGGGATCCATGGTACATGGAAGGAGACAGAAGTCAGGATAATATATTCAGAAATCTTGATACAACACTTTACCAAGTTTTCAAAGATCAAAATAACGACCAGCAATCCGGAGTTCCTGATTATTCGATTAAAGCACCGGCGGCAATTTCAAAACAGACTGAAATTAGGGCATTTTCCGGATGGGAAGCTTATCAAAATGGATCTCCTGTTGATATTTCTCAGAATAGTTCTAAGATCTGGATTCTATCTCCGACTAATCGAGAGACAAAGGTTGTCGTCAAAGACGCAAACATTGAACTAAGACCGCGTTATCAGACAGTGGTAAATACAATTCCTGGATATACTCTAACTATTCCTGCTGATGACTATCTAACCATATCTGCCGGGGATAGTATCAATTTTGCCGATGGATTCACGATAGAAGTCAAAGGTGAATTGACTATTGAAGGAACCGCCAGCCAGCCGGTAACATTACAAGGTGCCGGTAGAGAAAGCTCGTTTACCGATCCATATACGAGTACTCCAACAATAGAGGACACCTTGATTGTATCAAAGGGATCCGGAGTAATTCAGATGTCAAATGTGATCATCAAGGATACTTATTGCGGTCTTGGGATCAAGGATAACGCGTCATCGGTAGAGTTGGAAAATATTGAAATTAAAAACTGTAATGTCGGTATCGCAATCGGTAAAACTGATGACGCAATAATGGAATTTAATCGAGTTAATATCCATGATTGTCATGTTGGCGTTTTATTTACAGAAGATTTCCTGGACCAAGATCAAACTTCAACATTTTTCATTCATCATTCAACACTGAATGATATTGCTTATCAGGGGATTTTTCTTTGGTTTGGTGATCAGCAAATAGGCAATACATCAACTATGGATATTTTTGTTGATTTTTGCACATTTTATAATATCGGAAGTAGTAGCAACGATGGTAATGCAATCTCTATTAATCAGATTGATGACTACTATTATGGATCTATTGACGTTCAAATATATAATTCGATTTTTCACACAGCCTCTATGTATTTTCCTGTAGACCCGATTACCGGCGATCCGATAACCTGGGACGGAATGAGCAATTATTACTATAATTGTGTTTCTCAAGTTCAAGCATATTATGCCAATCCATTTTTAATAAATACAGCACGGGATGATTTTCGATTACAATCTAAAAGCCCTGCAATAGATGGATCGGATATGATTCTTGAACTTCCTCAATTTCCGAATTATTATTGTGAATATGATTTGGATGGCACGATTCCGGACATCGGCGCCAACTATTTTCCTCAGATGACAGCCAGTGGTACGATCTCATCCGACACAACCTGGTATGGTAAGGTAACTGTCACCGGCGATGTCACAATCGCATCCGGCGCTGAACTGACCATCGATCCGGGAACCAAGGTCGCCTTCAATTCTGGTAAGAAACTGATCGTCAATGGAACTTTAGATGCTCAGGGAACCTCTGCAAACCACATCGTCTTTACATCAAGCAGTTCCACGCCATCTGCCGGTTCTTGGTACGGCATCCGGTTTGAAGATACCAGCAATGACGCGAATTGTATTCTGAAATACTGCGATATCCAGTACGCTCAATATGGCGTCTATTGCAACCGCGCGAATCCGAGATTGATCAGCAATACTATCTCCAATAATGAGCAGGGTATTAGTGGTTATATCGCATCACCGACGATTACCGATAATAAAATTACCGGCAATACCGACGGCATTTACTTTCAGTATGGTTCCCCAGTGTTTTACAACAACAGCATCGCCTCCAATTTCTTCGGCGCATCGTTTTATTCTTACGCTTCTCCGCAGTTCGGACCGATCTATCA
>PEXM01000012.1 GCA_002779055.1 Elusimicrobia bacterium CG08_land_8_20_14_0_20_44_26 | reverse complement strand
GTAAGTATGAAAACATCGTCATCGGGTTTTTCGCCTATGGCGCTTTTGATTGCGCCCCGAAGCCCGACAAAGGATTGCCATTCCTCAAAATTCAACGCCGATATTCCCGCAACTTCGCCGACAATGCTCCTTGCCGCATCCACCAGCGCCTCCGCCATTTTACCGTGCGTGGCGACGATTATTTTTTTCATCTTTTATCTTTCGGTTATCCCTTTTCTTATATCCCTGTGGAACACCTTTGTCCCGTATTCACCGCTTAACTTTTTTCGGATGCCTTCGGCAAAAACAACGGAACGGTGACGGCCGCCGGTGCAGCCCACCGCGACCGTAAAATAACTTTTGCCCGTCTCTTTGTACGCCGGCAGTATCATCCGAAGAAATTCGGCCGCTTTATTGAGCGTCTTTTTGTAAAGGGCGCTTCCTGAAACAAATTTGGAAATTTTTGGGTGTTCTCCCGAAAGAGGCGCCAGCAACCGGTTGTAGTTGGGATTCGGCAAAAAACGCACATCGTATATCATGTCCGCCTCGGACGGCACGCCGAATCTGTATCCGAAAGAAAGAATGTCTATCTGAAACGCCCCGCCGGCGAAAGACAATCTTTCCAGCAGTTTTTGTTTCATCTGCCAGGGATTAAGTTCAGAAGTGTCAATTACCATATCCGATACGGCTTTTATTTTTTCAAAGATTATGCGCTCCTTCCCGAGAGCGCTGAAAATATTCTGGTTTGCCCTGGCAAGCGGCGGTTTTCTCCTGTTGGCTTTGAACCTTCTGACCAACTCTTCCGTCGAGCATTCAAGAAAAATAATTTTGTGCGGTTTTATTTTTGCGGTGATTTTCAAGAAAAGGGGAAAATGTTTTTTCTCCCTGATATCTATTCCCACCGCCAATTTGCCGTGTCGCCTGCGTTCTTCCGAAAAGAACCGCTCCATTAGATTTACAGGAAGATTATCCACGCAAAAATAGCCTAAATCCTGCATAAATTTGAGAGCCAGGGTTTTCCCCGCACCGGAAATTCCGGTAATGATGACCGTCGGCACTTAACTTTTTTCTTTTTTCCTTATTACATCAAGAACTTCTTTCTTCTTCCTTGCCGCGGCGAGGGAACGTCTAAAATAAGGGTCATTTAAATTCTGGGCCAAGGTAGATAATATTTTTATATATTCGGCGCCGGATGTATCCGGACCGACGAGAAGAAACACGATATTAACCGGTTCGCCGTCAAGTGAGTTAAATTCTATTCCTGAGGCCGAATTGGCGAACAAAAGTCTGGTTTTTTTTATGATTGAAATCTTCACATGAGGCAGCGCCACCCCCTGTCCTATGCCCGTGGAACCCATTGATTCACGCCGCAGCAGCGCTTTATACACTTCAAGGGATTTCTTTTTACTCACCTCTTTTGCATCTTCAAGCATTTTCACCATTTCTTCAATGATTTTCTTTTTTGACTTTGATTGCGAATCCGTTTTTATAAAGGCAAGCTTAATGTAATCGCTGATTCTTGTCATATTATTCAAAGATCGGGTGAATCACGCCCGTGCCGCCGTCGTCTTTCTGATATACGACGGTAAAAAGGCCGTTGTCTTTGTCAATGTAAAACCAGAAGTGATAATTGCTCGCAAACATTTTATCAAGAGCGTCTCTGTGCGTCATAACCGAAACCTTAACACGCCGGACGGGCTCTCTGAATTCTTCTACGGATTTTTCCTTGCGCTTCATACGGGAATGGTAATCCTTTGTGCGCGCGGACACTCCCTTGCAGATGGATTGAAGTTTATCAATCGCCGAATATGCGTCAAACGCATTCGCTTTCACTTTTATCAGCGTGTTGCCATTCGGGTAAGTGCCGAGAAATTGCGCCGTGAAATTGTTTTTTTCCTGCACGAGTGTAATGGTTATGTCGGTCATCGCAAAGTTTTTTTGAAAGTAGTTCATCTTTTTTTTGACATACTCATTGAGTGCGTCGGTTATTTTAAAATTTTTCGTCACTAACTTCACTCACCGCCTCCTTTTGTGCCAATTAATTCGCTGTTTTTTACCAATCATAATCAAATATTTTTTATATCGCAAAGTCCTTCCCCAGATAAATCTCGCGGGCCTCAGGCGATTCAAGAAGACGGTTTCGGTCTCCGTGAATTAGGATGTGCCCTTTGTGTATTATATAAGCCCTGTCAATTATCATAAGCGTGTCCCTGACATTGTGGTCGGTTATAAGTATTCCTATGTTTCTTTCCTTTAAACCCATAACAAGACGCTTCAATTCGGAAACGGCAATGGGGTCTATGCCGACAAATGGCTCGTCAAGGAGCAGGAAGGACGGGTTTCTCAAAAGAATTCTTGCTATTTCAACGCGTCTTTTCTCGCCGCCGGAGAGTCTTTCGGCTTTCGTCGAAGCGCAGAGCTCAAGACCCATCTCTTTCATAATCCCGTCTATTTTAGCGAGCATTTTTTTCCTGTCGCTCATTATAAATTCCGCCACGGCAAGAAGGTTTTCGTAAGCGGTCAAACCTCTGAATACCGAGGGTTCCTGAGCGAGATACCCTATTCCCGCAAGAGACCTTTTGTAAAGAGGGATGTGAGAAATGTCCTCGCCGGCGAGGGTGATGCTTCCGGAAGTGTGCTTGATGATACCCATTACGGAATAGAATATCGTCGTCTTTCCGGCTCCGTTAGGTCCGAGGAGACCCACAATCTCGCCGCATCTCACGGAAATATCCACGCCGTCCACGGCTCTTTTTTTACCGTAATTTTTTACGAGATTACTTACTATCAGAGTTTCCTGCATAAAATACGCCTTTGACCGACTTTGTAAAATCCACCCTGTCGTCGTTCAAATCTATTCTTATAAATTCCGCGCTTGCCTCATAAGGACGCTCCTTACCGTAATTCAGAGAAGCGTTCCCCTTCATATCAATAACTTCTCCCGAAAAAACAAGGAAATCGGATGCGCCCGAAATATCATCACCTTTTATTATAACAGGTTTTCCCGTTAAATAAAAATTTTGCTTCGCCACAAAACCGTAAAAAGAGGCGCAAACAATCTCATAACTTGTCTCTAACCCCGCCGTGGTTGATATGTGAATGATAAATTTTGACCTCATTGAAGAGGAAAGAATATCCGATTCTTCGTTGTAATTCAACTCCTCCGTCCACAGTTCCACCCATTTGGAAGAGGTGCTTTTAAAAATGGAATAAACCGAGCCCGTCGCGTAAACATCTTTTTTCTCTTTTGAGAGTTTCAGATACGCCGCATTTCCTCTGAAGCCCTCTTTTGAAAAACGAACGTTTTCCCTGAACTCCACCGTTTCGCCTTTGTTGAGATAAATGAGTTTCTCCGCCCTAATATCAAGTTCCGCGGCAAACAAAGCGCAATTCGCCGCAATTACGCAGACAGCAACCAGCAACGCTGGCTTCTTCGCTTCCTGCCGCCCGCTGATATTCGTAATCATTATGTCTGTATTATTATAGCAAATCAACTCGTCTTTTTCATAGGAGAGGTTTTCCAACCCCGAATTAAAACTTTAACCAATCGGCGGATTTATTCGGAATACAGCCACACAGCCATTTCCACAAGGGTATAAACTTTATTACTCTATTTTCGTGCTTCTCTTCCGCTTCATAATCGGATGTAATGCACAGCAAACTGCATCTTTTTACCTTTAGCTTCTCAGAGGCCTTCAAAAGAGATTTAATCTCCCGCGACTTTGTATCATAGTTTTCCACATCATAGCACACTTGCATTAACCGCTTTATTTCGGTCCCTTCTTTTATTACAAAATCTACTTCCCGTCCAAAATAATCCTGCCAGTAATAAACATCGTAGCCCCGCCCGAAAGTTTTCCTTCTCATCAGTTCCACCGCTGTCAAATTTTCATATAAACGGCCCATATTTCTTGAACTTCCGGCGGTCAGAGCATTTATTAAACCGGTATCAATTGCATACACCTTTACCGGCGCGGTAATTCTTTCCTTCACCTTAAAAGAAAACCTTTCTATAAAAAAGACCGTATACGTCTCTGCAAGAAAAAAAGCATAATCCTGAGCCGTATGAACACTTTTGATTCCAAAAATATTTTTTAATTTATTAAAAGTAATGTGACAGGAATAATTTGAAATCAGATAGTTTGAAATTTGCTTCATTGTATCAACCAACTTTATGTTATGCCTTAAAATGATATCCTTCGTCAGCACATCCGAATAAAGGGATGCAAGGTATCTCTTCGGATTCGGCTCTTTCATGCTTTCGGGAAAACCGCCGTTCAGTATATATTTTTCCAGCTCTTTTCTGATTACGGCTGTCTGTCTGGTGCTGAAATAATCTTTTTTATATTCAACACCGTAGAAGTTTAAAAACTCCCTGAAAGAAAAAGGATAAATCTCCAAAGAAAAATGTCTTCCCGTCAAGTGAGTAGATAATTCCCGGCTTAGCAGATTTGCATTGCTTCCCGTAATTATCAAGTTAATTCCTTTTCTTTTTAACCGATTAGCAAACAGTTCCCATTTTTCTATATTTTGAATCTCATCCAAAAGTATATAATCCAACTTCCCGTAAATCTCATAAAATGCCCTGAGAACCAGATTTAAGTCCTCCGCCTTTAATCCCGCTAAAAGTTCATCGTCAAAATTGATATAAGCGCAATTCTTATTTCTTACAAGTTGATAGCAAAGTACGGACTTGCCGGCTCTTCTATGTCCCGTAACCGCTTTTATTAAATTCGACTTTAAAAGATTTTTGTAATTTGGAAGTACTTCCCTGTCAATAATCTTTTCCGCATTAAAGGTCGATTCCAGATCTTCTCTCTGGTCAATCATTCTTTGTTTAATTTCTTTAATATTCATATTGCACAACAATTTATATTATTATGCAATTCTAATGCATAATTGTCAAGCCCTTATTCTTCCGCCAAGTCGAAGCTATGCAAGGGGGTGAGATTTTAAGCGAGGTTGCCAAATACCGCAAATGCGGCAAAAGAGACGAGCGGGCAAAGAAACTCCCCTCAAAATTCGCAAAGTTTAGATTGGTCGGGGCGGGCGGACTCGAACCGCCGACCCCCAGACCCCCAGTCTGGTGCCCTATCCATCTAGGCCACGCCCCGACGAAAAGCATTTTACCACTTAACCTCCGTTTTTTCAACCCGTTTTTTGCATTAGATGCAAAAAATGCCCAGCCGGCCGCCCCTGCACGCAGGGACGGGGATTAAGAATTCTGAACAATTCTGACAAATTCTATTTTTTATTTAATCCCAAGTAATACTCAATCCTCTGAATAAACTTGTCCGCCTCGTTAACTCTTTGTTTTGCCCTGTCGTATTTTATTTCTATACCGATTTCATAGTCGCTAAGTTCTCTGTCCTCCTTTTCAGCTGTAAGAATTCTTGCGAATTCTTTTTCAATCGCTCCTGTTTTCACAAGATGAAGCCCGAACATCTTTGCCACTCCTCTGTGCGTATCGGACTCAATTCCTATCATAGATAAAGCGGCTTTCGCCGCATGTAGGACAGAATAATATGCCCTTGAAACACAATCTTGTAATAAATCTTTCTCAAGCAGCGTTTTTGCAGCAAGGAGCGCTTTTTTTGCGCGGGCAATTTCCTTAATGGAATGCTCGGGAATCTTTTTTCTCAAATTAAAATTCCTTCACGTATGATATTTCTCATAAAGCGGGTACTGCATCTTTGAAGATAATTATAGTCCCTTCCATTTATCACTTTTGGAGATATGCAGACCCTGTCCTCGAGAAATATATCAGTTACTATGCTATAAACGACATCGCTTGTATGCCAGTCCCCATTTTTTATTATCACTAAGACATCAATATCCGAATCTTTCTTAGAAGTTCCTCGCGCTTTAGAGCCGAATAACTTCATTTCAACTAAATTATTACCGATTGATTTTTCAAGGGCATTCCTGAATTTTTTCAAAACGGATTGTTCTTTTTTGCTCAATACCAAATTCATATTAGACCTATATGTTTTTGATTCTTTCTTTAAGTTCTAAAAGTTGCTGCATTCTTTTTTTATAGATTTTTTCTATGCTCTTGATTATAACAGGATTCTGTATGCAGAGGTTCTTGAAATCGTCCGACGACATCGCCGCTACTCTGACGTCGGTTAAATTCTCAACCGTGGCTGTGCGCTTCGCGCCGGTGAGGAGTTCGTCGAACACCGCTATCTCGCCGAAAAAGTCGGGCGGATAAAGATGCGATATCGGCAGATGACCTTTCGCCGTGTCTATGAGAACGCTGCTACATCCTGTTAAAAGAAAATAAACCGTTGACCCTTTCTCGCCTTCGGTTATTAGCTTCTGACCTTTTTTTGAAGCGATTATTTTTACGCTCTTTCTGAAAAGAGACCGACCCGCTGAATCAAGCAGCGAAAAAGGCTCCTGTGAAAACACAATATCAAGTTCGCTCATTTTTTTATTATACCTCTTTTTTATTCAAATGGCAAGGTTGTTTCTGTAAAGGCAAGAACTCCCCCTTGACATCATTTTTTTTTATATATGAGTCCCCTCTAAAAACCCCAACAAGCCACCTGCCAACATTTTATTTCAAAATCAACCAAATGGTAATTTTTTAACTTAAAAAAGGCCAAACGAAAAATATTGTGCATTTTTTGACCAATTTGAAACAAGTTTTTAAAAAACAGACGGTTTCCGGCTTTCATTAGCCCCAATAGCTCGGATAAGTCCGGATTTACCGTTATATAACGGTGAATCCTCCCAAAGTTTATGGATATTCCCATACTGAAGGCATAAAGCATTGTATTAAAT
>PEXM01000087.1 GCA_002779055.1 Elusimicrobia bacterium CG08_land_8_20_14_0_20_44_26 | reverse complement strand
AAGATATATTTTCCGATGTTTTCAATCGTGGATAAGGGGCTGCCTAAAAAAATAAGCGACCCTTTTCACAAACTTCTCCTTGCGAGAATCGCCGTTCCGGGAAAAATAGATAAGACATTTTATAACGCTGTTGAGCTGGTTCTGCCTGTTTCCCGTTTTACGACCGGCCTCGCGGGAAGCGGTTATGCAAACGCCATACCCGATTCGGACGGCACGACGAGGCGCGTGGCTCTTCTCATACAATATGACGGCAGGATTTATCCGCACATCGCCTTTATTATGGCTATGCACTATCTCGGAGCGGACATGAAAGATATTTCCATAAAACCGGGGAAATATATAAAAATAAAAAAGAGCAAAATAGGAAGTTTCAGGATTCCGGTTGATGAAAAAAACCAGATGCTTCTGAATTATCCCGGCGGCATCAGAATGTATCATCCGTTGAGTTTTTTGGAAGTCATTGACAATTACAGGACGAACCCTTCCGCGCAGATTTTGAAAGATGCGGAAAGCAAAGCCATTTTTGTGGGGCTCACGGCGACAGGGACGGTGGATTTGAGACCCACGCCTTTTTCTTCTCTTTTCCCGATGGTCGGCGTTGTGGCTGCCACTTTCGCCAATATCGTGGACGGAAATTATATGAAGGAGGCGCCGCGGTTTATGAATTTCCTGATGGTTCTCTTTGTCGGGTTTTTTGTTACCGTTTTTTCAATACGTTTCCGTCCCCTTAAAGGAGCGGTTTTTGCGGCGGGCGTGATACTCTTGTGGTGCGTTTTTGCTTACGCCGTTTTTCTCGGGAGATTTGTAATTTCCGTTATAAGTCCAGTAGCCGCCGGTCTTTTTTCTTTTCTCGGCGTAACGATTTTTAGATACGCCGGCGAAGAAAAAGAGAAGAAATTCATTAAAAACACTTTCCAGAGATATGTCTCGCCGCAGATTGTGGAAGAACTCATTAGTAATCCACAGTTGCTTAAGATGGGAGGTCAGAAGGCGCATCTTTCCGTTTTTTTCTCCGATGTGCGCGGTTTCACGTCAATGAGCGAAAAAATGGAGCCGGAGGAAGTTGTCAAGCTTCTTAATGAATACCTGACGGAAATGACGAAAGTTATTTTCAAATATAACGGCACTCTCGATAAATTTATAGGCGACGCCATTATGGCTATATGGGGAGCTCCCAAGTATTTTGAAAATCACGCGGAACTTGCCGTCCGCGCGGCGGTAGAGATGCAGGAGGAGGTCGGCCGGCTTTGTGAGAAATGGGCTGCGGAGGGCCGTCAAAAAATAGGAATCGGTATGGGCATAAATACGGGGTTTGTGGTCGTCGGTAATATGGGTTCTGCCAGTTACGCCGATTATACGGTGATAGGCGACAACGTAAATCTCGCGGCGCGATTGGAAGAAAACGCCCTCGCCGAGAATATTCTTATAACGGAGGCCACATACGATGAAGTTAAAAATATTGTGAAGGTGGAAAAATTGGAACCTCTAACTGTGAAAGGAAAAGCAAAGCCGGTGCAGGTTTATAGAGTTCTGCAAATTCTGTGATATAAACTTATGGTTGGAAGCGACGAGTTAAAAAAAATCTCGGTTTTCGCCGGCCTTTCGGAGAGACACCTTTCGGAACTCGGTAAAATCGGCGTGGCCAAGCATTTCAACAAAGGCGACGTTATTTTTTCCGAAAAGTCAAAAGGGAAAGGTCTTTATTTTGTCATTTCGGGCAGGATAAAAATTTACAAAACCGCCGCGGCGGGACACATAAAGGTGCTGTCATATTTGAATAAAGGAGACGTGTTCGGGGAGATGGCTATTTTCGGCGGCACCTGGCGGTCGGCGTCGGCGCTCGCAATGGCAAAGAGCAAAATACTTCTTATTAAGGCGCAGAACTTCAAGGATTTTACATCAAAAAATACGGATGTGCTTCTCAAGATAATCGCCACTCTGATTGAAAGGTTGAAGAGAGCGGGTGATGAGATTAAATCGCTCGCATATACTTCGGTTCTCGCGCGGACGGCGTTTGTGCTTATTGATTTTGCTCATCAGTACGGAATCAGAAAAGGCGCAAAAATTGTTATAAATTTCCCGCTTACTCATGTGGAAATCGCAAGCAATGTGGGGTCTTCGCGTGAAGTCATATCAAGGATGCTCGCCAAACTCGGAGAATTAAAATACATAGAATATCAGAAGAAGCAGATTGCGATTCTTAATCTGCAGGGTTTGAAAAAAATTATTTACTGAACCATTATTCCGAAAATTTGACTGAAAGATATAACATTTGGTAAAATAGTTACTTATGATTAAAACATGGGAAGTAAAATCGTCTCCCGCGCCCGACTTTCCGGATAGGCGCATACTGTTTTTTTCCTCGGGCGAAAAGGAAGAAGTTCTAAAGCTTGCCGAAAGTTTCCGGGGTAAGATAGGCGTTGTATTCAAAAGCAGAGATGAAAATTACCAATGGAGCGCTTATATTTACGGCGCGAGCGAAAATATAATCAAGCTGGTAGAGCAGGAAATAAAGGTTCTTACCGGCGGAAAAGAAGAGAAACTGACAAAGACAGTGATTGAATCCACGGGGAAAAAAGCGCCCGAAGAGCCGGTCAAAGAGCCGCCCCCCGCTAAAGAGGGTAAAAAACTCGAAATAGAAAAATTTGAGCCCGCCTCCGGCCGAAGCAAAAAAATTCCTGCCTCAGTCATAGAGAAATTTGAACGGGGCGGCGCTCGTGCGGAGACGCAGACCCCGCCTCCGCATCTTGCGGTAATTGAAAAATTTGAACGTCTCACGCCTGATTCAAGCAGCGAAGCGCCTCTTCAGAGGCCTGTCTTAGAGTCGTTTGAAAAAACGGTCTTGAAAAGAGAAAAGGAAGAGCCGAAAACATCCTCCGACGTTTCCATTCCCGCGCCGCCAGAGAGAAAGCCGGTGCCGCCGGCCTCCGAAGTCAAAGGCAGAAAGACCATAGAAGTCGCATATTTCTGTCCTGCGGAGAAGAAGGAAATGATGGTTCAGGTTAAGGAGAATATCACCAAAATAGTCGAAGAGAAGAATATAAATTTTGCATTTAAGGCGGTGGCGGAAATACTATACGAAAAAGCCCAGACAAAAGAGGCTGTTATTGATCAAATCAAATCGTGCAGTTTTGATTTTCTGATTGCAATTGCTCCCGATTTGCAGGGGGATGTCATATTAAAGGAAATAAAGAAAAAAGGATATATGCCGAAAGTTATTGCGGAAGACAATATTGATAAAAAATTCAGGTATCTAAATCTAATAACGGATATTATTTTGTCTCCGCGCAAATAATGGATTACACCGACTTTTGAGTCGCTGATGACTGATGATTAAGAGTTATAAATTGGTTTACAGTCCCACATCGGACAAAAGATTCAGATACAAGGTTAAAATCAATGGAAATGACGCCGACTGCATGAATGTAATAAAGCACATCGGCCCAATTTGCGGGAGACCTTTTAAGAGTCTTGATTCGGAATTTCAAAAGGCCTTTTACGTTTACGGCTCGTCAACTTCGGAGAAGGAACAAATTTCGCATATCATAGAAGAATATTTAAAGAAAGAAACACTGCCGAGCGCTTCGGCGGATTCTGTCTTTGCTCCGCTGCCTAAACCTTCCGTAGAGAAGCCCGAAAGCGAGGCGGGACGCTTCGCAGCCACTATCGGTTATAAAGAGGGACGCTTCGCGGAAGTTTCTCCGCCTCCCGAGGCCCCCGCGGAACTTATAGAGAAACCTAAAGAAAAACCGAAGGAAAAGCGCGAAGCCGTGAATGTTCTGGAAAAATTGGGGATTCCTCCGCTTAATCAAAGATATCAGTTTAGTAATTTATACGAAGGTTCATTTAACCGTTTTCTCAAACAGGCGTGCCAGGATATTGCCCGCGAATTTACTCCGAAATATAATCCTCTTTTTATATGGGGTGGCGTGGGCCTTGGAAAAACGCATCTCATTCAAGCGATAGGTAATTTTATAAAACGGAATCACAGGGATAAAAAAGTTCTTTATATTCAGGCGCAGGACTTGATGTCAATGATTCAAAGAGTCGAAAATTCGCCAACGAATAAAACAGAACTCATAAATGATTTCTCCGAGGCGTACGCTTTGCTGATTGACGATGTTCAGTTTCTTGAAGGGGATACTTCGCAGGATGTCTTTTTTCTGATATTTGAAAGAGCTTACCATAAAAACAACCAGATTATTATTACTGCTGATCGTTCGCCGAAAAAGCTCATCCAGATAACCGACCGTTTGCAGTCCAGATTTGAGTGGGGGCTGGTCAATAAGATTCAGAAGCCCGATCTCGAGGAGCGCGAGGGAATTCTGAAAATGAAGATAGAGCAGGATTTTTCCGAACTTGAATTAGACAATGATATGCTGATATACGTGGCAAAAAAATTCAAGAATAATATAAGGGAACTCGAGGGCGTTTTGAATAAAGTCAATATTTACAAATCCCTGACACAAAAAGAAATAACAATGGATTTACTTAAAAGTATTGTGACGGAACTTTTGGGCGAAGAATCTGCCGAACCGACGGAGAAAGAAGAAAGACCTCCTCAGGCGACTGCGGACGCTCAAAGGACCTGCGATAAATTTGCCCCCGCGCAGGAAAGCAAAGTTAAGGGCGACCTTCCCGCAAAAGATAAAAAGGAAAAACCATCTCAAACACCCGTCTTTCCCGCCTCTTCGTCAGATGTTTCGGAAGAATCCGAGCCGCCCCCCGGTCCTCCGGGTGATTTTCCTCCTCCGCCGCCCGAAACCCAGTGCCCGAACTGCGGCAGCGAACTATCGTACTTAGAGATGTATGACAGATGGTACTGCTATTCCTGCAAGCGCTATGCCCCCCCCGATTTCGGAAAGGGGAAATTCGGTCATGTAATGAGGCCGAAAAAGAAAAAAAATGAAGCGGAAGACAAAGAAAAGCTCGCTGCGCTTGAAGAACTGAGGCGCCTTGCGGCAAGCCAGTCCAAGGAGCCCATAAAGGTAATAGACGAAGAGAAAAAAGAAATTCAAAGCAAAGAGGAAAAAGAGGAGCCTCTTAAAACTCCGATGCCTCATCCGAAACCGTCCGTAAAGGTTGAATACACCAGACAGATACAATGCGCAATATTCTTTCCCAAGGGCTCGGAGACGGATGCCCAGACCGCCGTGAAATTCGTGCATTCCACTGTTGAAAAACATCGTCTTCACATCAAATTTGAATTTGTCATCCAGCAGGACTATAATCCGCAGAAACTGAATTACACATCCTTTATAAATATGCTAAATACTGCTAAAATAAAAGTGGCGATTGTGATAGGCCCGCCGAAAGCGGCGAAGATTAATGAGGACGAGTTTTATGAGAAGCTCAACAGCATGTTTGTTGATGAAGGTTTGTGTTTTGAATACATTGCCTTCGGTGATATAAAGCAGAGTTACGAATATCTGAATATTGTTTTGGATACGGCAAATTTCGGAAAGCAGCGTTTCGGATATAAGATTTTGAAGGAAGAGTTCGATGGCAGAAATATCAAGAAAAGATAAACCTCCGCTTGTCTTAATCGTGGATAGCGACAAAGGGGTGGTAAATGTGCTGAGAGGTTATCTGCAGGAAGAAGGTTTCAGAACCTCGGAAGCATACGACGGAATCCGCGGGGTGCTTCACGCTCTTAATGACAGACCCGACCTCATTGTAATGGAATTAAACCTCTCACGACTTTCCGGCTACGAGGTCATAAAAAGATTGCAGACGGTTTCAAAGAGAACCGCTCAGATTCCAATTTTAATATTGTCTGCCAAAGCTCTGTCCGAGGAAGAAGAGCGCCGGCTCGTCGACCTT
>PEXM01000068.1 GCA_002779055.1 Elusimicrobia bacterium CG08_land_8_20_14_0_20_44_26 | reverse complement strand
GAAAACGGCAATTGTCGTCAGTGTGGACGTGGTGATTGCGAGCGTCATTTCCTCGGCGCCGACGGCGGAAGATGCGTTGCGCGTCTGGCCTTCTTCAAGATGACGGAATATGTTTTCTATCACGACCACGGCGTTATCAACGAGCATGCCGACGACCAGCGCAAATCCGCCGAGCGTAAATATATTGAAAGTATAACCCATCAGATAAAGCCCGATAAATGTCGCCATTATTGATATGGGAATCGCCACGGCTATACCGATTGTCGGCCGCCAGTTTCCGAGGAAGGCAAAAAGAAAAAATACCGCAAGCGCGCCGCCGACAATGCCGTTTGAAAGAGTTTGGCTCAGCATTTTCTTTATTATGTGTCCCTGATCCATAACGGGATAAAATTCAATATCCGCCGGCATTATCGCTTTCATATTTTCAAGCGCTTTCTGCACCCTGTCCGACGTCTTTACGGTATTTGCGCCGGACTGTTTGGTTATCATCATAAGCACTGCGTCTTTCCCGTTGAGACGGGTTATATCCCTTCTTTCCTTAAATGAATCAAGCACTTGCGAAACATCTTTTATATACACGGGCACGTCGTCTATTTTAATGACGACGGTGTTTTTTATTGAATCCATATCTTTGTATTCGCCCGTTGTCCTTACAAAATACTCGGTATATTTCTGCGTTATGTTGCCGGCAGAGGTGTTTACGTTTTCCATTCTGATAGCCGATATCACATCATTTACGGAAACGCCGTACGACTGAAGCTTCACCCTGTCCGCGGATATGTGTATTTCGCGCTCCTTGCCGCCGATGACGATGGCGCTTGCGACCCCGTCAAGACGTTCTATGCGCGAGGCGACATTGTCTTTGAGATATTCCCTCAGTTCCATCGTGTCATTCATTCCGGTGACGCCGAAAAATATTACCGGCATCTGAGACATATTGAATTTCAGCACCATAGAATTGTCGGCATCGGACGGAATAAGCACCTTCATCATATCAATGCTCTCCCTGGCGTCCTGAGCCGCAAAGTCAAGGTTCGTTCCCCACTCAAATTCAAGCATCACGACGGAAGAACCTTCCAGCGAAACTGAATATATGTTTTTCAACCCTTTAAGAGAACTGCACGCCTCCTCCACGGGTTTTGTAATCATCGTTTCTATGTCTTCCGGCGCAACGCCGGCGTATTTCGTAACGACGCTTATCATCGGGAATTCCATATCCGGCAGAAGGTCTAATCCCAGACCGAAAAACGAAACAAACCCCGCAAGAACGATAATCAGGGTGAGCATCGTCACGGTAACTTTTTTCTTTACGGAAAATTCAGCCAAACTCATATTTTATTTTTCATTTTCCTCTTTAACTTTTGTGCCTTCAATCAGACCGTAATTCCCCTGGACAATCACTTTTTCCCCGTCTTCAAGACCCGTCTTTATTTCAACGAGTTCTCCCGACGAGATGCCGCACGAGACCGTCCTCATTTTTGCGGAGCCATTTTCTACGACAAAGACGTATTTCTCATTTTTATTTGCGGCAACGGCTTTTGAATTTACAAGCAGAACATTTTTACGTATGCCCGTTATAATATCAAGGCGCGCGAAAGTTCCGGGTTTTAGAAGATACCTGTTGTTCGGCACGGTGACTTCAACCTTGATTTTTCTCGTGAGAGGATTCGCCGCCGAAGCGACGGTCGTGACTTTGCCCGTGAAAATCTCGTCGGGATAGGCGTCCGATTTAATGCGGACTTCCTGACCTTTTTTCACAGCGCCCATATCAACTTCGCTCAAATAAGCGACCGCCTTCACTTTGTCCATCTGGGCGATCATTGCAATCGGCGCGCCGGGAGACGGGAAAACGGCATCTCCTATGTCGCAATAATACATTGTGAGAATTCCGTCAATCGGCGATATGACCTGCGCTTTAGAATAATTAAGCGCCGCCTCGTCTCTGTCTATCAGAGCAAACGCCTCATTTTCTTTCAGACGGTCGCCCTCTTCTTTTATTTTTTCTACAAGTTTCCCGGTGACCTTTGCGTAAACCTTTACTTCTTTTTCCCCGCGAATGCTGCCCGTCAGAGGCACCGTTTCTTCTATATCTCCCCTGGATAAAGCGTAGAGTTTCACTTCTACGGAACTCTCCACGGCGGTATCGGAGCCGCCTTTCCTGCCGCAGGAGGATGAAAAAAACGCCAGCGAAACCAGCAAACCTGTTAAAATATTTTTATGCTTTCTCATAAAACCTCCGCATCGTTAATCACCCTTCACTTCTCCCGCCGTAGACGGGGAGATTAAGAGGTGGAACATCCGCCTCCGGCGGGGGGTTTTCTCTTCCCTCTTCACTCTTTCCCCGACGCCCTGTCAAGTTCCGCTTGGGCAGTGTTCAAATCAAAAAAGGCGGTAGAATATTCCATTTGCGAATTTGACAAAGCAAGCTCGGCGTCCCGCAGTTCAATGTCTGAAACAAGCCCCTGCGCATACCTGGCCTGAACTATTTCCAGGTTTTGCTTCGCGGCGCCGACATTTTCCTTCTGAGCGTCCACTCTCCTGAGAGCGTTCTCTCTTTTAAGGAACGCTTTTTCCACTTCAAGTTTGATATTGTTTTCAAGCATTCTGCGCGAGCAGATTATCTGCTCCATCCTCGCTTCCGCCTGATTTATTCTTCCTCTGTTTGAAAGCCCGTTAAAAAAAGTAAAATTAAGCGAAACCGCGACATTCCAGCTTTTATCCCAGAGTTTCTCAAAATTATAAGGATTTGAATATTCGTAATTTCCCGCAAAAACAAGATTCGGTTTATTTTCGGAGCGCGCGATTTTAAGAAAACTTTTTCCCGCATTTTCTTCGCCTTCGGCTTTCGCCAGTTCCGGACGCGAAGAAAAAGCCCTCTCAAGAAGTTCGGGCAGTTCACCTGTGGCCACCGCCCGGCATTCTTCAAGAGTCCCCCCCGCCTTCCATTCCGCCGCCGGTTTATAATTTATCAGATTCAAAAGCGCTTTTCCCGCGATACACCATTCGTTTTCCGCTTTTATGAGAGCGCATTCCCTGTTCACCATCTCCACTTTGACGCGCGAGACATCAATGCTTGAAACTTTACCGGCCTCGTAAAGGGCACGGCTCACCTCGTAATGTTTTTTTATGACATTATACGATTCCTGCGCGATTTCCTTCATTTCCCCCGAGAGAAGAACCGTGTAGAAAGTTTTTTTTACATTCATCAGAAGGTCTTTTTCCGCAGCGCTTTTTTCGGCGCGCGATATTGACCATTTAAAACCGGCAAGACGCCAGCCCTGATGAATTTTTCCCCATGTGAAAATCGGCTGCTTCAAAGTCATTTTTGCAGCGTAATTATCTTCGTCGCCCATCTTAAATCCGGCTATGCCCGGCACGTGGTCCAATCTCGTATAAGTTCCCCACGCCGTAACCTCCGGCAGAAAATTTCCGAACGCCTCTTTTTTCAGACCCTCGGCGACCGCGACATTTCCGGCGGCTATTTTTATGAGGTCGCTTCCTTCAAAAGCGAGCTTAATGCATTTTTCAAGAGTCAGGACTTCTTCGGCTCCAAGCGCCGCCGCAAACAAAAAACTCGCGAGAAAAAAACCTTTGAAAAATTTCATCGCCCGACGCCGGCCATATATAATTTCAGAATTTTTCCGGCGTGAGAGTGAAGCGGCGTATTCTCGAATCCGTGAATTCTCATACCCACATAAGCGTGAATAATTGACACCAAAACAACCGCCCCTTCCATCGGCTCCATTTTTCTAACGCTTTTTTCTTTTATGGCGGCGGCCACAATTTTTGAAACCGATTTTATAATTTCAAAATGCCTTTCCATCAGCCGCTTTCTTTTTTCCGTGCCCAGAACATTGCTCACCCATCCCAGGTCGGTGCCGAGCGTTTTGAACACTTTAACATTCTTCTCGTAAAATTTGAGGTCGTATTTTATAAAATTCCCGAGCTTCTTTACCGCCGCGGCGCGCTCTCCGGAAGCTTTCTCAACGAGCACTTCTCCTTCCCGCAAAAAATCTTCAAGAAGGCAGATAAAAATGTCTTCTTTTGATTTGAAGTAAAGATACAGAGTCCCTTTTGCGACTTTCGCCTCTCTGGCTATTTCATCCGCCGTTATGCCGCGGATTCCTTTCCTCACGATTATTTTTTTAACCGCATCAATAATGTTTTTTTTCTTTGCCATTTCAAGCCTCGACCGAAAAGCCGCGCTAACTGACTGACCGGTCAGTCATATTATACGTTTCCGCCCATTCCCTGTCAAGTAAGGGGACGGTTCTAATACTTTTTTGTCCCCATTTACACTGCGCGAAATCGGAGCATTCCGCAGGCGGCGGAAATATCGTCTCCGCGGCGTCGGCGGAGCGTGTAAAACACTTTTTTTTCTCTGAGAATTCCCGTAAATTCCTGGATTTCCCTTTTTGAAGGCGTCTGCCATTCAAAAAAAGGATTGGCGTTATAAGGTATCAGGTTGAGTTTGTAAGGCACGCCCCTGACAAACATACTGAGTTTCCGTGCATCGTCGGGGTTGGTGTTGAAACCTTTTATCAGGACGTATTCAAAGGTGACGGGAAAGCCCTCTTTTGAAACGTATTCCTTTAAAGCCCGTATGAGAGACGCCGTATTGTAGAGTTTGTTGACGCTCATCAGGCGGAGACGCTTCCCGTCGTCGGCCGAGTGAAGCGAGACGGAGAGACGTATGCCCAGATGGAGTTCCGTCAGACGCCTTATGGCCGGCACAATGCCGCACGTTGAAACAACGACTTTTCTTTTGCCTAAATTTATCCCTTTTTCGTCTCTGAGTATATCAACCGCTTTCAGAACATTTTCAAAATTATCCAGCGGCTCGCCCACGCCCATAAAAACGACATTCGTAACTTTTTCTTCCAAAAGGCCGTTTACCGAAAGAAACTGATTGACGATTTCGGAAGTTGAAAGATTCCTGATGAAACCGTCCGCGCCGCTCGCGCAGAAGGAGCAGGCGAATTTACAGCCCGCCTGCGACGAAACGCAGAGAGTCCTGCGGCGCTCTTCGGGAATCAAAACGGTTTCTATCGCCGAACCGTCGGAAAGGCCGAAGAGAAACTTCTCGGTCAAGTCCTTTGATTTCTCTCTTTTCAGCGTTTTTAAGAGCGAGAAATAATATTTGTCTTCTAAATACGACGCGAGCGTTTTCGGGATGTTTGACATTTCTCTAAAATCCGTAACGCCTTTTTTGTAAATCCATTCAAATATCTGTCCGGCGTGAAATGCCGGCGCTTTCTGTTCCTTGCAAATTACGGCAAGCTCGCTTCGGGTAAAATCTTTTATGTCAAAGGGCGGGGAATTTTTCAACTTTCCGTTAGACAGGTTTCCTTTCAATTATTTTACGCATCACGCGCGGCACGAAAGAAACGATTTCCGTCACAAGAGCGCCCCTGTCGCCCTTTTTTTTGAGAAATATGTCGGCGGCGAGTCCGTGAATATGGACGGCGCTTTTGGCCGCTTCAAGAGGTCTTGCGCCCTGCGCCAAAAAAAGCGCCGTCATACCCGCGAGAGCGTCGCCCGTCCCGCCGGTTGCAAGAACAGGATTGCCCGAAGGATTTATCCACACTTTTTCTCCGTCCGAAATTACCGTCTGATGACCTTTCAGGACAATGACCGAATTTAATTTCCGGGCGAGGCGCTGAGCCGTTTTCCACACTCCGGGCGGGTCAAGAGCCGATGAAGTCAGAATTTTCGCCTCTCCGGTATGGGGCGTGAAAACGCAGTTTTTCAACTTCCCTTCAAATCCCGCTTTTTTAACGATAAATATGCCGTCGGCGTCTATCACTTTCGGCACCGCCGTTTTTGAAAGAACTTTGAGAACATTCCTTTTTTCTTCCGTCAAATCCCTGCCGAGTCCGGGACCAAAAACAACCGCTTTGACTTTTTTCTCTTTTATGTATTTTTTCAAATCAGCGCCGTAATTTATTTCAATTGCCTCGGGCATATTTATTTTATCATCCGTAACGAACGTGATGAGACCGCATCCGGCGCGGAGCGCCCCGAGAGCAACGAGACGAGCGGCTCCTTTCATTTTCCCCGCAAAAATAAGGACGAGACCCGAAGTGTATTTGTGGCTTTTTATTCCTCTTTCCGGAATATTCTTCCGTATTTCCCCAGCAGTAATCATGTTGAGAGAGGTTTTTAACCGCGGCTTTTTGAGACCTATGTCAACCGCCCTCACGCTCCCGGCGAAGTTTCTTGCAGGATTCAAAAAAAGACCGAGTTTCGGAAAACCGAAAGTGACGGTAAAACGCGCCTTCACGGCGCAATCATATTCTCCCGTATCCGAATCTATCCCCGATGGCACATCGCAGGAAACGACGGACGTGCCGGCGTCGTTTATAATTCTTATCGCTTCCCCGAGAAAACCCGAAACGCGGCCGTGGAATCCCGTGCCGAAAATGCAGTCAACGACACAATCCGCTTCTCTAACGCTCTTTTTGAGACGCAAGGCGTTAGGAGCGTAAATTATTTCCCCGCTCACAACTTTCGCCGCCCGGAGATAATTATCGTTTACTTCTTTTCTTGAAAAAAGACACACTATTTTTTTTTCAATATTTTTGCCAAGCGCGCCCGCCGCAACGACGCCGTCGGCGCCGTTATTTCCGCGCCCCGTGACAAAAAGAATTTTTTTCGCATCCAGCGTCGTAAGAAAAGATGCGAGCGCCGCCCCTGCGCGCCGGATGAGAACCCAGCCGGATGTGCCCGATTTTATTTTCTTCCTGTCGGCAGAAATTACGTCTTTCCCTTTAAGAATCAGCATTTTAGACGGAAACGACCACAGCGACCGCTAAAGAATCGGTGTGCGAAATGGATACATAAAACTTTTTTTTCTTCCCTTTGACAAAAACCTCCGGCGCACCGCCTGAACGGTTCCTGACGAATATATCCCTGAGAGCGATATTTTTTTTCCTCGTCGCCTTGATGACGGCTTCCTTCGCGGCGAACCTCGCGGCGAAATGCATCGCAGGAGCGGCGCTTTTTAAGCAGTATTTTATTTCTTCGGCGGTAAAGACCTTTTCAAGAAAACGACTGCCGAGCCGCTTGAAACGTTTTACCTCAACGATGTCTATACCGATTCCGCGCACTTGTTTTTCCGCTCTTGTTTAGCCCGCATTATTCATACTCCTGCCTCGTAAGTCGTATATGGATAAACGAAGTTACCGAAGCGAAACGCAGGCAATTTGAGTGATGCTCTGCAAAAGCCAAACCGTTTATTCACTGTTATGTGTTCCGAGCCGACAAGCGAGAGTGCAACATGGCGAAGGATTCCGCAGAGTTCGAAAAACTGCCGTAAATTGTGTTGTTGCCGTAGTTTTTTCTTATTTTCCATCATTCAATTCTCTCTTAAAAGAGTGGGGACTTTTATTTTATTTTCAAAATCAGCAAAATTGTCAAACCAATATCTTCTCTGCGGTTCTGGGACAGGCGCAATGCCTCCTTTTGCTGGCTTCAATAATAACTTTACATTTATGACAAATCCGTTATACGAAAAATCTCTGCTTTCTTTTTGTTCGCCCATTTCAAATATCCTTGAATACCCGTCAATTTTTCTGTATCCGTCCGCGTGTTCTGTCCCTTTCGGATCAACGAACAAAATCAAGTAACGTTCGCCTTTTTGCGCCCAAAATATGAAGTCCGGCTTAAAATTTGCGATGTTATTTTCTTTTGGGTTGTAATAAGGAATTAAGACTTCGTCCAGTGTTTGGTCAAGCTTTGAAAACATCCACCAGTCAAAGCGGGAAAAAATATTATCAGGATTGGCAAGATATTCCTCCAGTTGCTCAATAAATCTTACCTCGCTGTCAACATTGATAATATGATTGAGATAATCAATTTTTTCGGTTTCTGAAACGAGCACTGGAAGGTAGTAATGATTTGCCAAATACTTGATACTTATTTTTTGGTTTTTCATTTCAAAATTCCCTGCCTGTTCAAACAAAGTCATCTGTCTTTCAAATTCTTTTCTGGGGATTTTCCCGTATTGTTTATCTAACTCTTTCTGCCTTTCAGGATAATGTTGGACTTCCTCAATTTTTCTTTTGATTTCTTCGTATTTTTCACCATCACTAAACCTGACTTTTTTGAAATGCACGATTTCATTTTCCAATTCCTTAAACTTCTCGAAGGTACTGTCAAGCATTTTGTGTAAATTGAGCCAACACGGGAAGATAACTTTTCTTCCCGAACGGCGCACACTTCCAGCCCAACTCCATTTT
>PEXM01000050.1 GCA_002779055.1 Elusimicrobia bacterium CG08_land_8_20_14_0_20_44_26 | reverse complement strand
TTGTCAAAACAATAAACTGCTTGGTTGTGTCGTTGATAAAATCCGACAGGCGGGTTTTGTAGCCCGTGCCAGGAAGATTGAGCACCCCTTCTATGATTCTGCCTGTGGTAATTTCTATTTCAACGGGCACCTTTTTAAATGTAACTTCCGGCATTTTTCACCCCCTTCTCAATCCCCCCCCTGTCATCTGTCATCTGTTATTTATTTTTGCGGCTACTCGCTTCTAAGCACTCTGAATATCTCCTCGGTTGAAGTTGTACCCTTCAGCGTCTTTTCCACGCCGTCCTTAAAAAGCGGTACAAGAGTGCCGTTTGCGACGGCGGCTTTTTGTATTTCTTCCGGGGTCACTCCCTTTTTAATTATCAGGCGGCGTATTTCTTCGTCCGGCATAAGAATCTCGTGAACCCCGCATCTGCCCTTGTAGCCGCTGTTATCGCACTTTTTACATCCGCCGGTTTTATAAAGAGTCGTTCCGGGCGCGATGCCGAGCGCTTCGGCTTCCGCTGTATCCACTTTATATTCCTGTTTGCATTCGCACAGGCGCCTGACAAGCCTTTGCGCGCAGATAATAAGTATGGAGGATGAAACTAAAAACGGTTCAACGCCCATATCAAAAAATCTCGTAACGGTCGTTGCCGCATCGTTTGTGTGGAGCGTTGAAAGCAGAAGATGCCCGGTGAGCGCCGCCTCCACCGCCACCGACGCTGTTTCAAGGTCTCTGATTTCTCCGACCATTATTATATTTGGGTCCTGACGGAGAAAGCACCTGAGGGCGTCGGCGAATGTTACGCCTATATCTTTGTGAATAGGCATCTGATTTATACCCTCAAGCATATATTCAACAGGATCTTCGGCCGTCTGAATGTTTACGCCGGGCTTGTTTATTTCGGTAATTGCGGAATAAAGAGTTGTTGTTTTTCCCGAACCCGTGGGACCTACATTCAAAATCATTCCGTAGGGCTTGTTTATGGCGGCTCTGTAAAATTCCATGTTTTTTTCCGAAAAACCGAGCGAGTTGAGACCCAGCAGAGTGCCGGTTTTATCAAGAATGCGCATGCATATTTTCTCTCCCCACACGAGAGGAGCGATGCTGACCCTCAGTTCAATATCAGGATTCTCCTTGCCGAAACTCTTGAATTTTATGCGGCCGTCCTGAGGCCTCCGCCTTTCCGCGATATTCAAAGACGACATAATCTTGTATCTTGTTAATATTGCGCCGTGAGCGCTTTTAGGAAGTTTGTGAACCTGCTTTAAGACGCCGTCCATTCTAAACCTTACGGATGTGAAATTCTCAAAGGCCTCAATATGAATGTCGCTGGCTTTTTTCTTGTATGCCTCTCTTATAAGTTGGTTGGCGAGTTTTATTATCGGAGCGGAATTTTCATTCTCAAATTCAGCGCTTATTTCAAGCGACTCCCCTTCTTCATCTTTCTTGCTTTCAAGTTCAGCCGTCACTTTTGCGGTTGCCTGATCATCGTCGGAGACAGGTTCGCCTATACTTTCAAGATAATTCTTAAATACATAATCTATCTCGCTTTTTGCGGCGACGACAGTTTCCTTAATCTTGTAACCGGTTACCACTTCAAAATTCTCAATTCCGGTGTAATCAAGAGGGTTGGCGCAGACAACTCTAATCTGTTTGCCTGGATACTTTTTTATGGGTATCATTTGAAATTTTCGGAGTTGTGCCGGCTCTATTTTCAATTCTTCCAGTAAATCCGTACTGATTCTAAAATCTTCCCCGAGTTCTATATACTGCTGTTTTGTAAGCCGCGCTATGTAATAAGCGAGTTCCTGAGGCGTCAGTTTGCTCGACGGGTCGGATGCCTTTTGTATTATTTTTGCCGAATACTGCGCCACTTCCTCAAAAAGATAGGCGTCCGCTTCCGAAAAGATGCCGGGAGGAATGGATTTATTCAGCACCTGTATGGCCCCGATGACCTTATCATCCACCTTGAGCGGCACAGTTATCATAGAGCGTGTCTGAAAACCGGTGTCGTTATCAATATTTTTCGCGTGGTCGGCGTCTTTGTCCGCATCGCTTACGATGCGGCTCGTCCCTTCGCTTATGACCTTCCCGACAATTCCCGTGTTAAGAGGAAGTTCCAGTTTGAGGAGTTTTTCGCGTTTTGATTCGTACGATTTTTTTCGTGTCTCGTCATTATTGTAGAGTTTAGGCGAAAAATAAACGTAACTGAATTTTATTTTATTATCTGTAACGAGGTATAGGGTTATTGATTCAGCGAAAAGAGAACTTACTATTTTTTCTATGGTGATTTTGAGTATTGTGTCAAGAACGTCCTTTGTTATCTCTTTCTTGAAGATAATTTCCCGAAGGAGCGGCGCTATGATTCTATTAAGCTGGTCTTCTATGTTTACCATAAGAGTTTCTTATCTTTGGTCAATTTGCGACAAACTCTTATTCGCTGTCCGGAATGATGTATTCGTCGAGACACCCGGGATTGTAAGATGCTTTGTATCCTGATTCCGGACTTCTTTTTATACGCAGCGGCATCGCCCCCGCTTCATTAGCACAACGCATATCCGAATCCGAATCTCCGTAAAATGCGTCAATACCGAGTTCTTTGATAAGCTCCGTTTTGCCGGACGGAGAAAACAAAATATTCTCCTCGGGTATGACTAAACGGCCTGCTAAAAATTTTTTGAGAGCTTCGCCGCCCGCGGGGTTGCGTGAAGTTATCAGGTATATTTTGTGGCCTTTTTTCTGATGGGCTTTCAGAATTTCAACCGTTTTCTTCTTGAAATGCGAAACTTTGCCGTCGCTTGCGTTAACGATTTTCCAGAAATCCTCGGTGTAAGGTTCGGCGCCGGCATACGCTTTGTCAAAGGCCGGCGAAGAAAAAAGAATTGTGTCGTCTATATCAAAACCGACTTCGTGCACAGACGGATTGGATAAAGCCGGCGAGAGTTCCTTTCGGGTAGCCGCCTTCGACGAATCCGAAGCTTTTGATAAAAGAGCCGCTTTCGGCACATCCGGCGCTTTCGCCGGCGCGCCGGCACAGCCGTAAAAAACGGTTGTTAACAATAAAAGAATTGCAAAAAGTTTTAATTTTTTCATAACAGCATCTCCCCAACCAAAATCCCTCTTACATCCCCCTTTGAAAAAGGGGGAAAGAGGGGGATTTGTTTTATTAAATACTTTTCCCATTTCTAAAACTTCTACGCAATCTACATAGAGGTTGTAACGTAAAACTCTATATTATGTCTTTTGCCGGGGACGGGACTTGAACCCGTACAGGTTTCCCCATACGCACCTCAAACGTACGTGTATGCCAATTTCACCACCCCGGCTTTTATTTCTTAATACCGATTTCGCCCAAAAAATTATTCACTAGGCGGAGGTTGCGGCTGCGCTACTGGCGATGCATCCGGAAAACTCACACCTCTGTTTTTTACCAGAGACGATATTGTAATGGAAGTAACGACAAAGACAATGCCTAAAACGACAACGACCTTTTTCAGAAAAACATCCCCCGCCGGTCCCAAGAGGAGAGAATCGGAACTTCCTCCGAGGAATGCGGAGCCCGTTGAGCCGCGGCTCACCTGTAAAAGTATTATAAAAATCAGAAGAACCGCTACAATAGCGTGCAAAATCACAAAAAAAGTATACATAATTCTACTCCTCCATCAACGCTTCTATGCCCGGCAGAGTTTTACCTTCCACAAATTCAAGAGACGCTCCTCCGCCGGTTGAAATGTGGCTGAACTTTCCGGAAACGCCCGCTTTTTTTACGGCGGCGACGGAATCGCCTCCTCCTGCTACGGAAATGGCTCCCGCGGTTGTTGCTTCCGCTATGGCTTCCGCAATTTTCTGCGTGCCTTTTGAAAAATCGTCCACTTCAAAAATACCCATCGGTCCGTTCCAGAAGATTGTTTTAGCCCGTTTAATGATGCTGGAATATTTTGAAACCGTTTCAGGCCCGATATCCACTCCGAAAAAACCGTCGGGAATGCTTTTTACTACTCTTTCGCCGTCCGGTTTTTCCGGCGATTTGCTGATTACGTGATCTTCGGGAAGAAAAAGATTTTTGCAGACGTCTGCGGTTTCTTTGGCATTACCGATGAAATCTTCTTCGTAAAGAGAAGAGCCGATATTCTGCCCGAGAGCTTTCAGAAAAGTGTAAGACATTGCTCCTCCGACAAGAAGGATGTCTGCTTTTTTGAGAAGTTTCGACATAACGGATATTTTTGTGGACACCTTTGCACCCCCAAGCACTGCGACAAAAGGCCTCACCGGATTCAAAAGAAGTTCTGAAAGATATTTTACTTCTTTCATAAGGAGAAAACCTGCAACTGATGGTAAGAATTTTGTTACTCCAACCGTTGATGCATGGGCTCTATGAGAAACAGCAAAAGCATCCTGCACAAAAAGATCAGCAAGTTCAGCGAGTTCTTTTGAAAAACTTTCATCATTTTTCTCTTCTTCCGGATGAAATCTCAAATTTTCAAGAAGACAGACAGAATTATCCTGAAGTTTTGAAATCCCGTTTTTCACCTCATCACCGACGCAATCATTGAAGAACGTTATGTCTCTCGCAAGAATTTTTTTTAGTTCCCCGCAGACAATTTTAAGAGAAAATTCCGGTTTTATTTTTCCTTTTGGCCTTCCGAGGTGTGAAATTAAAATTACTTTTTTTGCTCCTTTTTCAAGAATGTAATTTATTGTTTCTCCATGCGCAAGAATTCTTGTGTTATCGGAAATTTTTTTCTCTTTTATAGGAACATTGAAATCTACTCTGACAAGGACTCTTTTCCCTTTTATATCCGCTTTTAGAATACTTTTTACACTTTTCATTTTTATATTCCTTTTTCTGCAATATACTTCATCAATTCTATTATTCTGCAGGAATAACCCCATTCATTATCATACCAGGTAAGGACTTTAACCATATTTCCATCCATTACTCTTGTTGAAAGAGCATCCACAACTGCTGAATAAGTAGAACCTACAAAATCCCTGGAAACCAATGGCTCTTCTGTATATCCTAAAATACCCTTTAACTCATTTTCAGATGCCTTTTTTAAAGCGGCATTTATTTCTTCTTTGGTGGTTTTCTTTTTTACAATCATCGTAGCATCAGAAAGCGATACATCAGAAGTGGGAACCCTCATTGCCATCCCATCAAATTTCCCTTTAAGAGAAGGAATAATTTCCGCCACAGCTATGGCAGCGTTAGTAGTGGTGGGAATAATTGAGCAAGCGGCAGCGCGGGCTCGTCTTAAATCCTTATGCGGGAAATCCAAAATTCTTTGATCATTGGTGTATGAATGAATTGTGGTCATTAATGCTTTTTCCACTCCGAAATTTTCTTCAATTACTTTCATCATCGGCGTAAAACTATTGGTTGTGCAAGAAGCCATAGAAATAACATTGTGTTTTTTAGCATCATAATCTTTCTCGTTGATTCCGATATTGACCATTATTGAGTCCTCCGCACTTTTTTTGTAAGCCGCGGTCAAAACAACTTTTTTTGCTCCTGCTGTAAGATGTTTGCGACAATCTTCAACTTTTGTGAATATGCCTGTGGATTCAACAACAATTTCTACACCCAATGTTTTCCACGGAAGTTCGCTCGGTTCCTTAATTGCTAAAACCTTTAATTCTTTGCCATTTATCAAAATTGCATTATCTTTTGCTTTTACTTCTTCTTTTAAAGTTCCAAAAGTAGAATCATACTTCAAAAGATGAGCCAGAGTTTTCGCATCTGTTAAATCATTTACTGCCACAAAATCCAGTTCTGCTTTTTGAGATAAAGCTGCTCTCAAAACAAGTCGACCAATTCTTCCAAAACCGTTAATTCCTACCTTTGTCATAAAACCTCCCTAAATAACCAAACATTCAACACTAATCTTAATTATAACAACTTTTATAAAATTGCAAAAGACCTTTGAAAACAAGAACCTCGTCTTTTACGAACCGGAAAGAGAAATCCCGACGGCGGAAATGCCTTAAACCGATTCCTGTCATTAAAATCCGGGCACGGGGATGCAAGGCGATGAAGTCCTTCACCGTTTTTTCTATGCCGCCGGCGATAGAATTAAAGACCCCGCGCGAAATGCACTGAGCCGTATTTCTCCCTGCGGCGGATTCTATTCTGCGGAAACGCCTTCTCGGCCGCCCGAGGAGCGCCGTTTTTTCAGCGAGCGCGCTCATTGACATTTCAATGCCGGGGAAAATAACGCCGCCCAGATATTCTCTCCTGACGTTCACGATTTCGCAGGTGACGGCCGTCCCGATATCAATTACGATAAAAGGCGGACGGAATCTCCCCAGAGCGCCTTTCAAAGCGGCGAGCCTGTCGCCTCCCAAACGCGACGGTTTTTTATATTTGATTTTTATGTCCTTGATGTCTTTATAGGTCGGTTGGAACATTTTTATTTTTCTTTTTCGGCAGGCATCTCTTATAATTTTTGTGACCGACGGAACAACCGAACAAAAGACACAGACCTTAAAGACCTTTAAAAGAGAACCAACTTCTTCGGACGAAAAAAGTTCTGTCGGAACCGCTTTTATAATTCTAAGCGTCTTCCCGGATGGAACTGCGAACTTTACGGTCGTGTTTCCGGCGTCAATCAAAAGGAGCATCTTTTTTGAATTTTCCTTTCACCTTCAATTCCGCAAAACATCTGTAATATTCTTTTTTGAGGGGCAAAAATATTTTCATTTCTTCTTTATTGAGTTTTTTTGAAGGCGGCATCCGCATGGCGAGAAAATTCACAAAACTGCCTTTTTTCTTGAACCTGAAATCAAGATGTGGACCTGTGGCAAGACCTGTGGAGCCGACATAACCGATTATCTGTCCCTTCTTTACATATGAGTTCGCCCGGATTGCGCTGCCGTATTTGGAAAGATGAGCGTACCACGATTCGTAAGAGGAATTGTGCCTAATTTTCACCTGTTTCCCGTACTCCCTGTTTCGCCCGACAAAGACCACTTTGCCGTCGCCTATTGTTGAAACAGGCGTTCCCGTCGGCGCGGCGTAATCAATTCCGTGATGCGGTCGGAAATACCTTAAAATGGGGTGGTATCTCCTGTTTGAAAAATAAGAAGATATTCTCCTGAAATGAAGAGGGGCTTTAAGAAACTGTGTTTGCAGAGATTCTCCCGAAGGTTCATAATAATCGTATGAATTATCGCGCGGGAAAGCGAATGCGATAAACGTTTGGCTCGTATTTTTTATCCTGTTTAGCGTTAGCACGTATTTGCCTGCCAAAATTCGCTCCCGCGCGACCTCCTGTCCCTGTTCGGTAAAATACTGCTCAAAGACGACATAAAACCTGTCCCCTTCGCGCGGGTCGGTCAGAAAATCTATTCTGGATTCAAAAATATCAGCGAAATTCATAATCGTAGACGGATTAAGGCCCGATGCGACCATTGAATTGTAAAGATTGTCTTTGATGACGCCTGAATAACCGAATATTTTTCTCGTCATTTTGTATTTTATCTCACAGGCGTTGTATCCGGACGTTGACAACTTCACAACATATTTTTTTTCAACCACCGGGCTATATGAGAAATTAATAATAATGTTGTTCGTGGAAACAGTTATCTCATAGTAATCGCCGGCTTTTATTTTTTTGACATTCGGGCAGATGCTTTTAAGTTTTTCGATAACACTGAAATAGTTATTCGGAGGAATATTGCACCTGGAAAAAATTTGTGTGAGCGTCTCGCCGGTAGAAAAGGTGTCGCAGTAGGTGATTGTTTTCTCTGCGGGCGTTTCTTTTTTTCCGCCGCAACCGGTTAGAATCAAAGCAGAAAGAAAAAATAAAGTAAAAGAAGCGGAAAGCGGTTTTATGTATTTACTGGAAGACACCGGTTTTATTGTATATCGTTACCTCACTCACGCTCCGAACTTTTTGAGCTTCAGCGAATTCGCCATAAGAATGGGCATTATATCGCTTGACCATATTCTTCCGAGAGAACCCTTTGAACACTCTTTTTCCGTAAAGGTCTGGATGTTGTCGGGGGGCTCGTATTTGGACCTCACCGCAATCGGCACGGGGTGCCAGGAGTGGCATCCCATTTTTGCGGGAGTTGAGTGGTCAGCCGTCAGGCACACGACGTCAAAATTCTCCTCTAAAATTTCCGGGAGATATTTGTCAAAGTCCTCAATCGCTTTAACCTTGCCGTTGAAGTCCTTGTCTTCTCCGCGCGAATCCGTATATTTGTAATGGTAATATACAAAATCAAACTTTCCGTTTTCTTTCTTAAATGTTTTAAGCTGGCTTTCCGGCGTTGCGCCGCAGTCAACGATTTCCATTCCCACGAGAGAGGCAAGACCCTTATACATAGGGTAAGTTGCGAATGCTCCTGCTGTGAGTTTGTATAATTGCGACATCTTGGGTATCTCAGGAAGGCGCGCAAACCCCCGCATAAGAATGGTGTTGGCGACTTTCTCATCAGAGAGCACTTCGTTCGCTTTCCTGATAAAAGCGTTTACGATTCGTTGAGATCTTGCGGAAGATGGAGATAACGCCGCGCACTCCAGGGGGGGCAGCCCTTCTTTCTGCGGATCGGCGTCAAGAAGTCCGTCGGCGAGATCCTCTCCTGTAAAAATAACGACGAATCTGTGTTCCTTTCCGGAAAATATTTCGACTTTAACGCCGTCTATTTCAGAAATAACGTTGGAGAGTTTTTTTACGAGGCGGGCGTTTTCTTTGTTTGGGATTCTGCCGGCGCGCCGGTCGGAAATTATGCCTTTTTTCATTGTGGCGAAATTAGCGCGCGAAGCGAGATCAAACTCTGAAAGCGTCCGGCCAATACCGAGTGCTTCAAGCACGCCCCGCCCGATAAGGTAGGTCATCGGATTATAGCCGAATAAAGCGAGGTGCCCCGGACCTGAGCCCGGCGTTATTCCGAGCGCCACCGGCACGCTACTGCCGCATGAGGACTCTTTTGCGAGTGCGTCAAGATTCGGGTGTAAAGCTTTCTCAAGCGCGGTTTTGTCGTCAAAAGGTATCCCGCTAAGGCCATCCATTACAATCATGCAAATTCTTGATGAAGTTTTCTCCGACAACTGCATCATCATATTTTCAGGAAACATAAAACCTCCTTAATCCTTTGAAATGGGATGTCATTTTATCTTTTTCTTATTCTCCTTTAATCCTCTATACCTCGTAAATCTTCGCGCCGATACTCTCGTAATAT
>PEXM01000085.1 GCA_002779055.1 Elusimicrobia bacterium CG08_land_8_20_14_0_20_44_26 | reverse complement strand
TTCCACTTTATTTTCCCTTCCCCCGGAATGAGATGTGCGGAATAAGTGCCGTCGTTGTCGGAGATATGAAGGGTAAGGAGCCTTCCCGAAACATCTTTCAAATACGCGGAAGGGTCGCGGATGAGGTTTGCGTGGCCCACATCAAAACACACTCCCACCGACTCCTTCGGGAAATCGCCGAGCATCTCCAAAAGATCGGACGACCAGCCGCCCAAAAGATGCGGAGCGGGATTTTCAAGCGCTATTTTAACTTTATGCATCATTGCGTTTTCCGCAATTTCGCCGATACTTTTCTTAATCTGCTCCATCTTTTTCTTCACAACGTTTACGTCTGTAAGTTGCGCGGATTTGACGCTCGGATGAACCACAAGAAAAGGCGCTTTGAAAAACTCACACATAATGACCGCTTTTTTCACTTCGCTGACCGCAATTCCCCTCTGCATCTCGCCGAGAGATGAAATATCAAGCATTTCGCTGAACGGAGCGTTGATGGATGAGACGTTGATTTTTAGCAGCCGCAGCTGGTTTTTTACATTAAGCAGCACTTCTTCGTCGTTATAATCAAAATGCGTTTCTTTGCCCCAGCCGCTCGCGCCCGCCCAGAGTTCCACGTTTTCAAAACCCGCGTTTTTTATTTTTTCAAGATAGTAAATAATATTCTTGTGATAAAAAAGCCCTGTGGAAATACCAATATCAAGCATATAGCCGCCCCCTTTTTCCCCGCTTCGCGATGAGCAACCTCTTATAAAGAGCAATGTATTTCTTTGCCGGCCCATCCCAAGAAAAAGAAATCCTCATCGCTTTCTTCACAAGTTTTTCCCATTTTCCCGTCAAGGCATAGCATTCAAGGGCCCGCCTCATCGCCGCCGCGAGAGAAGAAGCGCTGTGTTTTTTCATAAGAAAACCCCATCCCGCGCCGCTTTTCGGCGAATATTCCTCAACCGTATCTTTGAGTCCCCCCGTCGGATTTACGACAGGAATGCTCCCGTATGAAAGAGCGATCATCTGGGCAAGGCCGCACGGCTCGAATTCCGACGGCATCAGGAAAATATCGCTTGAAGCATAAATTCTGTGCGCGAGAATATCGTTAAACCCTCCGTTAACGGAAATTCTGCCCGGAAACTTCTTTTCGAGTTTTTTCAGGGATGCTTCGAACGAAACGTCTCCGTCGCCGAGAAACACAAACTGAATATCTTTTCGGATGCTTCTTTCAACCGCCGGTATAATAATATCTATCCCTTTCTGAGGAGTGAAGCGGCCGACGAAACCGGCGAGAAGCGCGCCGGTGTTCTTAATTCCGAGCGAAGCAAGGAGCCGTGTTTTGCAGATTTTTTTTCCTTTTAAGTCCGCGGCGGTGTATGAAGCAGGCAGAGCCGCGTCATTTTTCGGCGACCACGAAGAATAATCAAGACCGTTCAGTATGCCGTATAATGAATTTCCCCTCTTTTTCAGAATATTCTCAAGCCCGCAGCCGAATTTTTTTGTTTTGATTTCGCGCGCGTAGGTTGGGCTTACGGTTGTCACGGCGTCTGCGGTTTTTATGCCGTATGCCAGAAAATTCACATTTTTTTTAAAGAGTTCTTCTTTTTTTAAACCCGCGAGACGCGAATATTCGGCGCCGTAAATTCCCTGATACGCAAGATTATGTATGGTCAGAACCGTCGGGACATTTGAAAAAACGGACGATGATGCAAAGCGCGGCACAAGGGCGGTGTGCCAGTCGTTGAGATGCAGAATATCCGCCTTTATGTTGAGAGATGCCATCGCCGCGATTACCGCTTTCTGAAAAAAAATAAACCGCGCGGCGTTATCCCTGTATTCACCGCGCGGGGAGCCGTAAATTCCTGACCTCCCGAAATATCTGTCATTTTCTATAAAAAAGAAATTCACATTATTTTTCCTTACGCCATAAATTGAAAATTGCGGCCCCGCGCCTCCTGTCAGTGCTCTTCCAATGCGGCTCACTTTTAGCTTTCGGCGAATGGTATATTTTTTTCTTTTAACGAAGCCATACAAAGGCATAAAAACGTTCACTTCTATGCCCCTTGCAGCGAGAGCCGCCGGCAGAGAACGCGCCACATCGGCGAGGCCTCCCGTTTTAGCGAACGGCTCAACCTCGGAAGCGAGAAACGCTATTTCCATAAAAAGAATGGGGACGGTTCTAATTCTTTTCCGTTTTCCCCGTCCGCCAAATCCGCCAACTGGCGGAGGCGGACAGGTAACCCCGACAGACATCGGGACTGGAAAGACCCTCCCACACATGCACAATTATTAAACACTGTTAAAATATTTTTTAAGTTTCCTGTATAATTCGACGGGTGATGAAGGCGACACCCTCGCATCAGAGACGACTGTCATAAAATTTGTGTCCCCCGTCCATCTGCCGACAACATGAAAATGAATGTGGGAGGCAAAGCCCGCTCCAGCCACCGACCCCTGATTCACTCCGATGTTAAAGCCCTTGCAACCAAACTCCTTGCTAAATGCGCACATTGTTTTTTTTACGAGCTCCATTATCTCGCCTATTTCTTCGCAGCTCAGTTTTCTTAAATCCCCCTCGTGCCTATACGGAGCGATTAAAACGTGAGCGTTTGTGTAAGGAAAAAGATTAAGCATCGCAAACGCAAGTTTTCCTCTATACAGCACAAATCTTTCGGCGTCTTTTTTTCCCTTCGCCGCCCTGCAGAAGATGCAGGTTTTATCCTTCACATCAAAATAGCTGTCTCTCCACGGTGCGTAAAGATATTTCATACACGCAAAAGTTTATTCAAAAATCTTTTCAAGCGCCACTTCTTGAAAAAGCCCATTGAAGCGAATTCAACACCGTATGAAAAAGTGCCCGTTGACCTTGAAACTCTTCTGATAGTTGATTCAATTATGTATTCTTTTCCGTTTTCAAAAGTAAAAACCAGATTTATATTATCTCCTAAATTGAAGCGGACCACCGCCTCAAAGCCCGCGCCGCCACCGCTTATGTCCGTGAGGCACCCGCGACACAAGGGTTGAAACGCCCCCGGCTTATAAATATCTAAAAGCACGACGTCTTTTATTCTGTCATGTTTGCGCTGTGGAATTTTTATGCCCATATTATTTTTATTGTATCATTAAAAGTTTTTTTCGGCAAGTTGACTTTTGTCACAATATTTTATATCCTATTATTATGATTGAACAAACGCTTGTATTGATAAAACCCGACGGTCTTAAGAAATCGCTCACCGGAAATATACTGACCCGGCTTTCCGAGACAAAGCTTGAAATCGCCGGAGCGAAAATCGTAAAAGTCACGAAGACCCTCGCCGCAAGCCATTACGCCCATATGAAGGACAAACCGTTTTTCCCCGAACTCATCAAATATCTCACCGGAGAACTTCACAACAGAAAAAAAGTTATGGCTCTCGTGTATCACGGCAATAACGCGATTAAACTCGTCAGAAAAATCTGCGGCTCTACAAATCCCGAAAAGGCCTCTCCGACCACGATACGCGGTTCATACGGCAGAATCACGACAAAAGGCCTTTTTGAAAACATCATACACGCTTCTTCTTCACGGAAAGATGCTGAAAGAGAAATCAAGCTCTGGTTTACGCCCGGCGAACTTATCTATAAAATCTATCCCGTAATAAAAACAAAAAAACAAACGGAATTTCTCCGCTGGAAATAAAAAAGAACCCTTTCACAAATAATAAATGATAAAATTCACTATCAGGTTTTTTATTGTTTCAATTTCACCCTGAAGAGGATGTGTGATTTTCTCCCTGTTTATTTTTGTAAGATATATGCAGATTTCAAAGGGCTTGACTTTTATTGAGTATTCTTTCATTTCTTCCGCTTTCTCAACGCCCAACTTCGTACTCTGAGTCACTTCCTCCAACTCCACGCCTTCTACATTAACTTGATTATCTATTGAAAAGCCCGAAATTTCATGCGTGGGAATTATCTTCGCCACACCCTCTAACTCCGTCGGGCGCAGGATAAAATCAACGGCTAATATTCCCACGGGGAGATTGTCGGTGAGAAGAACAATGTTCTGTTTCTTTGAGGCGCCCCTCGCAAAAGGCAGAGCGCGTTTCAAAATAGGTAATCTTTCTCCTTGCACCGTAACATCAAAAAGGGCCGGCTGCACCATTGAAAACTCAGGCACGGTTTCATTTAAAATTCTCGCCGAAATTGTCGCGGCGCCGGGATTATTTATTCTCATCACTTTTACCGCGACGAGCCCCTTTGCGTCCGTGAGAGAGTGTTTTTTATCCATAAAACCGGAATTTTTCAAAAACGCAAACTCTATTTTTAAACCCGAAACGGGCTTCTGCTCACGCCCCATAACGCTCACAAGCGCCCCGATTTCTCCCCTCATACCCGATTTTGTGTCCGCCGTTTTTGAGTAATCGAGCGGCGTAATTTTCACGCGCGTCACGAGATCCTTGAGCATATTTGACAATTCTTCCTTTTTCACGTCCGGAAGCCTTTTATCCGATGCGGCGTATGATATTTCGCGTATCGCTTCTATTATTCTGTCCCTGAAAGAAAGCTTCTTAATTTTTTTCACCTCTTTTATGAAAAATTTGTTAATTTCTTTCACATTCCATTCTTCAATAAATTCCGCCTCGGAAGTCAAAGAACGCGGGTATTTTGATAAAAGATAGCAGGTTAAAATGTTTGTTTTTATATCTTTATGATATCCCTCTTTGATAAATTCAAGATTTTTCCTGTCAAAATATTCGCCTAAATATGATGACGCCTGAATGACAGCATTTCTTTTAGCGTCGGATTGCGCTTGCTCTTTTACGTCTGAAGTGGAGTGAGTCAGAAAGTAGAAATATTCTTCGCTTTCAGGAGGCGAGCTAAACCAGGACGGAGGCGACCCCGACGCGGACGAGCAGGCCGCGACCAGCAGAAATACCAGATGTATCAATTATCTTTTCTTTTCCGGAGAACGCATACGCGGATTGCGGCGCGATTTTCTTTCTTTGATAAGTTCTTCTTTTTTTTCACGGTTGCGTTCAAGAATTATTTCCTTCCTCTTTTCAAGAAGCGCTTTTCTTTCTTTAAATATTTTTTTCCTCAGCTTTTTCCTGCGGGAGTTATTTTTCACCATTCTGTCGCGGACTGCGCTCATTTCCTTGGACAGTTTTTTCATCAGTTGCGGCTTATTGTAAAGCGCAACGTGTGCCTCCTGCATTTCATTTATGATCTGATCCGTTTTTGAAAGGAGACCGCTCTTCTCGTAATTTTTCACGCCGACTCTGCCTTTAAATACTGCAATCTTTGATTCTTTGGATTCCCCGGTACTGACGGCGAATTTTGTGCCTCTGACAGCGCACACTGCCTGGGGCGTTCTCACACTGTAATCCAAACCCTTTTCTATCTCCGAAAGAAGATCTCCCATCTCAAGGTCAAGTATTGTCCTTTCAAGAAAGTCATCTTTTCCGGAAAGTTCCTGTATTTTAAGAACGGACGAAGGCCCAATTTCAAAAATCGTGCCGTCAATAAGGTAAATCTCGCAGCTTGAATTCTCCTCTGTCTTTATAATGTCTCCGGCGGCAAAGGCATCGTCTTTTGCCACTTCCTTCCAGGAATCCGCTCCTTTTCTAAGAGCCGTAACTTCGCCGGATGTCTGGTTGACAATTGCGATGTAATCTTCCTGAGCGCACACTCCTGAAACCGCAAGAAATAAAAGAACAAAAACCTTGTTCATTCGGTATTCCTCTCCTCCGTAAGAATGGGGACGGTTCCTAATGAACTGTCCCCATACAGACCGCCCTGCGGACAGATTTATTTTTTACTCTGTTACTGAAGTTTTTCGAGCAGACCCATCGCCGCTTTTTCAGCCGCGGCGTTATTTTCCTTTCTGGCCTGATCGGCAAGACCGTTAATAGCGCGGCTCCTCGCCTGCTTGTAATCTACTATCGGCAGCTGGAACAGAACCGAACAGTTGTAAAAGTACCTTACGCCCGTGTCGGTAATCTCTTCCACTTTCTCGTAATAACTCTCCGCCGGCAGAAGACCGCTGATATTGATGTTATCCGCAGTCATTGCGATACCGTCCTGGACGAACCTGCCGAGATCTTCGGGGGTCAGATTCGCTCCCCTCGTATTCTGGACGAATTCGGTCTTGGCTTTTGTCTGAATTGATTCTGCGACATTCTTCATCGCCTCCGCCTTCGC
>PEXM01000010.1:958-8667 GCA_002779055.1 Elusimicrobia bacterium CG08_land_8_20_14_0_20_44_26 | reverse complement strand
GGATGTGATTGGCAGATTATGAAAAAAAGTATGAATATAAATTCGGGGATTTCTCACGGGGTGAATTTAGAACCGCAAACCGATATTGATGTGATGCCCTTAACCAGCATGGCTCTGATAATTCTGCTGATTCTTATGATAATATCCGCCGGTATTACAAACAGAAACTCCGATATAACGCTGCCTCTGTCCGAAACGGCGGAAGAAGAGACATCCGCTTATGTCACAGTGACACTTCTTAAAAACGGCAGAATTGAACTTGACGGCAAAGATATAAATTTCTCCGAACTGGAGGGGAAACTTCGCGCTAAATTCAAGGCGGCTCCGGAAAACGTTCTTTTAATCCGCGCGGATAAAACACTTCTCTATTGCGACATAGAACCCGCTCTGCAAATCGGCAGAGCCTGCGGCGCGGCGAAAATCGCCATCGGCGCGGAAAAGAAAAAATGAAAGACGTTTGGGAAATTTCTAACGGGGCGAACCGCGACACACTATATTCATTTTTTGCGTCAGCAGCCCTTCATTTAACCGTATTCGTCATGGCTCTCTCTTTAACGGGGAAAAACGGAACAAGAAAAGATAAAGTTTCTTTTACGGAAGTTTCCTTCCTTGAGCAGGCGGACAAAAATATAACCGAGAGAATGAAAAATATCGCGGAAATAAAAAAGCGCTCTTCCGGCCTGATAATGCCCGACGACAAAATAAGCGCTCCATTTCGCGATGCGCCTTTAGAAAGAAGCGCAGGGAAAACAGGGGTCATCGCGGTTAGCGCCCCCAAAAAAATAACGCAGAACAGAAAAACATCAACTTCATACTTCCCCACATTAAAAAAGGATTTTGCATCCGGCGACCTTTTCATTGAAGAGGAAAAAAATTCTGCGGACAGCCCCGGGGACGGCATAGAAAAAAGCGGTTCTCCCCTTTGGAAAAGGGGAGTTAGAGGGGATTTAAAAAGCGGTTTTCCGAAAAATCCGAACCCGCCGGACGTCGTAAAAGAAATTGAAACGGAGGCCGTAAAAAACGCACTGCCGACGGAAGACATCATCCGCCCGAGGATAATTAACTCTACCAAGAATGAAGATGACCTTTCGGATACGGCATCAATAGCGGACGACGGCGACAGAGAAAAAATTCCGGCAAAGACCTCAAACATTTTCGGAAGCGGGTTTAACGAATCGGGCGGGAAATTTGAAAAAAACCTCCCCGCAGCATCCATTGATTTTTCGCATCCGGAAGTTTCTAAAGAAGAAATGCCTTCCTTTGACAGCAGAAAAATCGGACAAACTCATCCGGTAGAAAAGACCGTTCTTGACGCAGATTCTAAGACGAATGTGGGAATAACAATCACAGGAGAAATAAGAAACAGAGAAATTATCAAATCCTTCATACCGGATTACCCGTCGTGGCTAAAAGGAGAAGGCGTCGAACCCGTCGTGGTTTTGAGATTTACCGTGCTCCCTGGGGGTCTCGTGAAAGACAGGGTCTTTGTCAAAAGAACTTCGGGCTTTACAAAACTTGACAAACTCGCGATAAAAGAGATGAAAAAATGGGTTTTTGCTCCTTTGAAAGGGAAACGCGTCCTACGCGAAGAAACGGGAGAAATAACTTTTAAGTTTTTACTGAAATGAAAAATAACTTATATGCCGTCGCTTTATTGTCGCTTTATGCGATTGGCTCTTCTTTTGCGGAAGAGCCGGATAAAATTGTTCCTTTGACCGAAGAAGCGGTAAAAGAGATGAAAGTCGTCGTTACAAGTCCGGACAAGGAACCTGTGATAAAACTCTTAAAACCGGATCTCGCGGAAATCTGCGAAACAATCATAACCGACGACCTTTTCCCGCCCCTTGACATAGAGGCGACCGACCCCGGCAATCATTGTCTCGTCTCGGACACAACGCCGCTTCTGCGCAGCCGCAGAATCCCGATTGTGTGGAAAGAACCGTCACAGCCGGACGATTACGGATGCTTCACAATAAAATGCGGCGCTCTCATTAAGAAATGGAAAATCAGGGTTGTTAATTCCCGCGGCAAAAATCTGTTAGAATACGAAGGAGAAGGAAAAGCTCCTGACAGAATTGACATCAAAGAAAACGACATAAAAAATTTTAATACGGGTGAGCCCTATTCTCCTATTCTTATTCTTCACTCCTCTAACGGGAAAAAATACAGATTTTATGGAGACGCTTTTTCATTTGACGCAATTATAAAACGGGAGAAAGGCATCGCAGTCGCGAATCTCTCGGTTTCTAAAATGTTTGACAAGAATAATCTTTTAACGGAAAAAGGAAAAGATATTATCTCTTCTCTTATGAGCGTCCTTGTGCAAATGAATGAACCCTTCCTTGAAATAAAATGCAGGACAACGGAAAAAGCGGCATCAAGAATACAAACACAAAATTTTATCAACATCCTGAAAAGCGACTTTCTTATTCCCGCAAAAAATATAAAAGCGGAACTTTTTATCTATTCAAAATTTGACTATCCTTTTATAGAACTCATCATCAAAGAATCAAAGACCTGACAAATTCCGACCCACAGAGTTCAAGTCGTTCAGGTTGGCTGCGGGGGAAGGAATCGAACCTTCACCGACGGCTTCAAAGACCGTTGTCCTACCATTAGACAACCCCGCATTAGAGGCAGAAATAACCTTCATAATCCGGCAGGGTTTGCTTTCAGAAATATTTTACTTACTTTGTGTCTGTTGCAATATCAAGGTTCCCTGTTGAAAATTCCTCAGGCGAGGAAATTTCTGCGGGCGGTTCTGGGCGTTGAGGAGGATTTGCGAGAGTTTTGTTGTATTCGCTGAGGACAGCTTCCTCTATTTTTTTTCTCAAATCAGCAGTAATTGGATGGGCTATATCCTGATGAGTTCCGTCTTTCTTTTTTCTTGAAGGCATCGCCACAAACAAACCGTTTTTGCCGTCAATTACCCTCATGTTGTGGACAACGAAACTTCCGTCAAAAGTAATCGTAGCGTAAGCTTTGAGCTTCGCTTCTTCCCGAAGATAAATTCTGACTTCTGTAATCTCCATTTTCCTACCTCCCCGCTTTCATATCTTCTTTGACATTATCTTTTAACAATCCTTTACGGCATTTTCATATATTTTACAAAAACTCGGCAAACTTGCAAGAATGGCAAACCCTCGTTAATTTCTGCGCATCTTTTTTTCTTTCAAAGAGCGCGTAAACCGCCGAGCCGCTGCCCGTCATCAGCGACGCCGACGCTCCGCAGGACAAAAAATATTCCTTTTTTTTACGCAAAAAAGGACGCAGCGCAAACGCCGCCTCTTCAAGAGCATTGTAAAAACAAACAGGTCTTTCCATAATTTCATTTTTTTTCTTTTCCGTCAGAGAATGAGGGGTGCCGCTGTCATATTCTTCATAAATTTTTTTTGTCGAAAGAAAGCGACCGAAGCGGACAACAACACATCCCTTTATTCTGGTGCGCGAGGAAACAACCTTCTCGCCGCGTCCTTTAATCCAGCAGAAAGTTTCATTTCTCATAAAAAGAGAGACATCGCTCCCAAGGCGGGCGGCGGTTTCCATAAGTTTTTTATCGCTTAAATTCATATTCCATAACTTATTAATGCCTTTTATGACGGAAGATGCGTCCGAACTTCCTCCGCCGAGACCCTGTCCGGGAGGAATTCTTTTTTTAAGTTTTATTTCTACGCCTCTTCCTGAACCCGGCGGAAGCAAAAGTTGCGCCGCTCGGACACACAAATTGTCTTTCCCTGATGGCACCGGCCAGGATGAGTCCGTTTTTAGAGATGTATAACGAGATTTTTCAAGTTCTATTTCGTCAGCGAGCGAAATTTTTCCGGTGAAGCTTAATATCTCGTGAAAGCCGTCGCCGCGGGCAGGGCGCCCGACGTCAAGAAAAATATTCAGTTTTGCCGGAGCTTTTATTTTTATTCTGTTAATCACTCTTCCGGCTTCCCCGGCTTCCGGGCGCTGTAAGTTATATCCATAATGACGATATCCGCCCGCGCTTTTTTAAATAAAATTTCTATTTCTTCCGGGACGCCGTTTTTATCCTTTATCGTTATTTTTTTTATGTAATACTGGTTGTCGGAAAAATAATACACGGTTTCGCCGTCGCTCCTTTTTATTTTTTTCGTAAATGACGGAGGCGCGCCTGAAAGAATGGCCATAAGCAAACCCTGCAAATCCTCAAGACCCGCATTCCCTAAGGTCTTACCAATCGCATCCGTAATAATAAAATCCGCTTCTTCGCCGCCGCACTTTAAAATAAAAGAATAACCTCCGGCGCCGGATGAACTTCTGTATGTAAACATGCCGGCCATTGTAAAATTGCCGGATTCCAAAAAAGATGGAATATCATTTATGCGCAAAAATGCGGGGGAACAGGATGATAATACGAGCGCCGCGGCAAATTTATTTAACTTTCTCAATTTTCTTTTTTATTTTTTCTTTATCGGCGCCGGACAATGCCGCCTTAGAATACGCTTTCCTCGCCGCGTCCTTCTTTTTAAGTTTCAAATATGCATCCCCCAAATGTTCCCATATAACAGGGTCGTCCATCAGGCGCGACGCTTTTTTCAAAAGATTGAGAGCTTCTTTGTAATTGCCGCTTTTATACTGTATCCAGCCGGCGGTGTCTATGTAAGCGGCGTTATCGGGGGAAAGTTTCAGAGCTTTTTCCGCGTATTTCATCGCCTGCTTCAGATTTTTTCCTTCCTCCGCCCAGCTGTAGCTTAGATAATTCAGAGCCCTGTGGTTTTCAGGATCGATTTTTATCGCATTTTTAAAAAACTCATACGCCGTTTCTTTATCTCCGAGCGTATCCTTGCACACGCCTTTCATAAACGACACTTCCGAACTTTCGCCTCCGTATTCTTCGCATTTTTCAAGTTCATCTATGGCGCGGAGATATTCTTCCGCGTCAATATATATGAGAGCGAGAGAATAATGCAGAGCCGCATTATCCGGAGCGATGCTCACAGCCCTTTTGAAATATTCTTTCGCCGTATCGGATGAACCGCTTTGCATAAACGCAAGGCCGAGATACATTTCAACTTCCGGATAGCCGTCGTTTATTTTGTGTATTTTCATTAAAACGTCAATAACTTTATCCCATTGCTTATCCCGTTCGTAAATAGCGGCGAGAGACATCAGCGCCGAGGAATTTTCCGGTTCTTTTTCAAGAACCTCCGTAAATATTTTTTTCGCTTCCTGCATCCTGCCGAGTTTGATATAAATCTCCCCCGCTTTGAGAATAGAATTCGGCGAGGCGGGATTTATCCTGTAAATCTCCCTGTACTGCTCAACCGCTTTGTCCCATTTCTTTTCGGCTTCGTAAAAAACTGCGAGCGTCAACCTCATTACCGGATTTTCGGGGTCTTTCGTCACCGCCTTTTCAAATAATTCCCCGGCGCGACCGTATTTTTTCTGTTTCATATAGATTCTGCCGAGGGAAAAATCAACATCCGCATTTTCCGGCGAGAGCTTTGAAGCTTGTTCGTAATACTTTACGGCACTGTCAATTTCGTCTCTTATTTCATAAACACTTGCTATGTAATAAAAAGCTGTATAATTCTTTTCTGTTTTTTCTAAAAGTTTTCGCGCTATTTTCAGGACCTCATCGTAATTACCCATATCAAAATAAACGGGAATAATTTCCTTGAGAAGAAAAACGGAATCCCCGTCAATTTCAATGGCTCTTTCAAGTTCTTTAAGACCGTCAAGATATTTTCCCTCGTTGAAGTATCTTTCATAAAGCAGATAATGAAACATAGCGTTGTCTGTCGCCGTGGAAGAGGTGCCGGATGCACATACGGAAGTAAAAGAATAACAAAGCAATAAAAGGAAAAATGAAACCACAGCCGCAAACACTATTCCCTCTTCCCTCTTTTTCCCCCTTTGTAAAAGGGGGATACAAGGGGGATTGAAAAATTTCATATTATTTTATCGGATGTATCAAAAGACCGGAAGGCAGTTTCGGCCAGAAAAAAGTTGTTTTCTGCCCCATCAGTTTTTTTTTCGCTATCACTTCCCTTATCGCTGATACAGGGATGCGCGTTTTTCTGTCGGCATGCGAAAGAATGAGACAGGAAGGTCTCGTAAAATCGGTTATATACACAAGCGCATATTTTTCGCTCGGTCTCTTTTCATAATTTTCTCTTGACACCCTGAACCTGTGATGACCGTCCGCAATAACAAATTTTTTATTCCTTAAAAAAAAGGTTATTTTTTCCGTATCTTCTCCCGCAACTTCATATAAAGACCCTTTTTCGTCCTTGTTTGAATAAACCGAAACCCTTTTCGCCTTTTTAACCGCTTTCTTAAAAATATTTTCAACGCCTCCGGTAATTAAAAAAACGGGCGAGAAATTATATGGTAATGTTCTTAAAAGTTTTCTTCTGTCTTCCCTGTGCTTTCTGAAAGTCGCCTCGTGCGGCAGTATTTGCCCTGTGTCTGTCTTTGACCAGTCAAGCCGCGCAATAATCCCTGTTCTTGCATATTTTTTGAGTTGATAGAAAAATTCCTGTTTAAGAATATAAAGCGCGCATCTCTCTTTTACAAGAGTGCCATTTTTCAGCCATTTTCTGAAATACTTCCCGGCTCTTATATAATAATTCCTATCTTTGCCGTCCGAAGGATATTTCCTTCCGAGTATAAGCCGTATTACATTAAATTTGTCTTTTTTGTAGAGTTCTCTCTGCGCCGGCGAATTTATGACATCGTAAGGAGGCGCTATAAATTTGCTTTTATTCATCCCGCCGCTGTATATGACGGGTTTAAACGGACACAGTTTCACCATAGGGAAATTTTACAAAGGATAGAAAAAATAGTAAATAGCAAACAGATAATAACAGGCGTGTGAAGAATTATTTTTTAAACTTCAGATTGAGGGTTCGTCCGTCGTCAAGTTTTAATTTCAGTTCCTTTTCTTTCGCTTCGTCAAAATTTATCGCCGTAATGATCGTCTTTATGCCATCACCGGTGATATTTATTACCGCCGGGCCGGGTTTGTCTTTCATACAGTAAAATTTCATCACACCGCCCGACAAAGGAAAGACCTTCGTCACCTCAAAATCTCCCGGATTCGTGTTTATGTCTATCCTCCCGTCATACTCAGCCGGCGCGGTAAGCGTCACTTCAAGCGTCACTCCCGCTATAAACCCCTTTTCGCTCAAAAGGTCTATCTTTAGTTCTATCTCCGCCTTATCTGACTGCCAGTTGGCATCTTCTTCAAGTTCGGCGTCATCCGCTTCTTTGGGCTCCTCCGGCGGCGCGCCGGCGGCAACCATCGTCTTCTGCCCCTTTTTACAACTCATTTTACCGTAACTGTTAAAAACGTCCACAACGCCGTCTAAAACATACACTTCCGTGACTGCCCCCCGCATCCTCACACCGAAATGCGTTCCTCTGACGGCTGCCACCGCCTGCGGGGTCTTGACGCTGTAATCCGTTCCCACCCTCACCTTTGAGAGTATCTCGCCGAGTATCATATCCAGTTCTTCCTTCTTTGTTCCGCCTTCATCCGCTGTTTTTATCGTAAACTCCGTATTCTCGTTGACGTCTATTTCCACGCCGCTTACGAAATTAATCACGGCTTTGGATTTACTGCCGGTTTTTATCGCGTCTCCCTGAAACAAAAATTCCCCCGTCTTTGTTTTGCTCCACTTCGTATATTCCGCTTTTTTCACGGTCACGCGCCCCTCAACTTTGCTTATAACCGCCAG
>PEXM01000010.1:0-903 GCA_002779055.1 Elusimicrobia bacterium CG08_land_8_20_14_0_20_44_26 | reverse complement strand
GAACTTCCTTGTTTCCATTTTACTTTATCACTTTTCTCCCGTGTTACTTTATTTTTTTCCATTTTACTTTTCCTCATTTTACTTTTTTATTTTTTTCTTCCCTCTTTACTTCTCCCGCCGTAGGCGGGGAGATTGAGAGGGGGTATTTCCATTTTACTTTATTACTTTATTATTTCTACCTCCGCTTCCTTTATCTTTATTTTTCCCGCTTCTATCGCGGAAACCGCTTCATTGCCGTCGCCTTCGCTCACAATAAATTCCTGCGCGCCGTAACCTTCAAGCTCCGCTTGCACTTTCTTGTCCTTCAACTTTTCTTTTATTATTTCCCACGCTTCCGCCGGCGTATATTTTTTCTCTTCCTCACCCTCATCTTTCTTCTTTTCCTCCGCTTCTTTCATCTTTGCATCTTTTATGACAGTCGCGCCCGCGGCGACTTTTATATTTTCCTTTACGATGTCGTAACCTTCTTTTTCAAACGTCAGCATATATTCTCCCGCAAGCACGTCCGCGAATTTATAATACCCTTTCTCGTCCGTCAGAAGTTTCTTAACTTCCTCGTAATCTTCGTCTCCTTTCTTCTTTTCAAGAAGCCGAACCTGCGCACCTTCTATGACTTCGCCGTCTTCTTTCGTCACTTTCCCTTTTGCTATTCCGGCGGCTTCTTTTTCCGCTTCGGGCGCAGGCGCCGTCGCGGCGATTTCAATAATATTTTCGGCGTATGCTTTCGCCGTTTGTATATCCACCGTTATTTCAGAGCCCTTAAAATTCTCGGAATCCTCAACCTTCACCTTATACTGACCGTTTATTAATTTCTCAAACTTATACTGCCCTCCGGAGCCCGTTATCGTCTTATGAGAGACGGGACCGTCAAGTTTCACCGTCACACCCGGTATGCCGTTTTTT
>PEXM01000008.1 GCA_002779055.1 Elusimicrobia bacterium CG08_land_8_20_14_0_20_44_26 | reverse complement strand
TTTTTTAGGATAATATGAAATGAGCGGAAAAGCAGAATATAACTTTATAACGAATAGCCCGACGAAACATCTGAAAGAGCGACTTCTCGAACTCATTTCCGAAAGCAGAGAACTCAAATTTTTGGTCGGTTCCTTTTACTTTTCGGGGTTAAAAGAATTATAGGAAGGGCTTTTGAATAATCCCAACTTAATTTTAATGGACATAGAAATCGACGCTGAAGTTATACAGAAAAACAAAACAAATCCGAGTTTATATAAAGATAGCGCTGATAAGAAAATTAAACATATCGGGAATTTACTGTATGAGAGAGTTTTGAGGTCATTGCTGTCGTTTATTTTTAGAAGAAATAAAAATTATAGAGGGTGCTAATGTATGAATAAAAACGAATTAAAATTGCTAATCTCTCAAGGAGAAGGATATAATCTTGAATTTAAAGAGAATTATTCTGAGAACCTTGGTAGAGAAATATGTGCCTTTGCTAATGCAATAGGCGGTAAAATAATAATTGGTATTAGTGACAAAGGACAGAAAACAGGTTTCAAAAGTTCTAATCGAATTAAATCTGAAATTCAGGATATTGCCAGAAAATCTGATCCGTCTATCAGGATTGAAATTGAAAATATTGATATAGATATTCTTATTATCAATGTGTTTGCAGGCCAGGAGAAGCCATATTCTTATGGTGGAAAATTTTTTATAAGAGAAGGGGCTAATACTCAACAACTTACAAGAGAAGAAATTAGAACATTTTTTCAAAAGGAAGGAAGAATTTTATTTGACGAGATGCCTAATAAAAACTTTAACCTAAAAAAAGATTTTGATAATTTGAAGTTCAATAAATTCTTAGCAAAGGCAGGTATTTCCAAAGTTGCCGGTAAAAAAGTTATATTAGAAAATCTGGGACTTCTTAAAGATGGGTATATAAAAAATTCGGGCATTTTACTATTTGCCAGAAAGGTTACAAGATTTTTTATTAATGCCACAATAACCTGCTGTATATTTAAAGGTGAATCAAAAGTAGAAATTCTGGATAGGAAAGAATTTGATTCTGATATATATTCAAATTATGAAAATGCAATTTTATATTTACAAAAAAATCTTAAAACAAGATACATTATAAAAAATGCCGGACCAAGAAAGGAAGTCCTGGAAATTCCGGAAGAAGTTTTAAGAGAAGCGGTATTAAATGCAATTTTACATAGAGATTATTTTGAAAAAGGTGCATGTATAATGGTGGAAATATATTCAGATAGAGTTGAAATCAGCAATCCCGGTGGATTGGCAGCTGGCTTAAAACCTGAAGATTTTGGCAAGAAAAGTTTATCAAGAAATCCATTGTTGTTTGGATTAGTTCACCGGCTGGGTTTAGTGGAAAAAGTCGGTTCTGGTATAGAAAGAATGCGATTAACGATGAAGAAAGATGGACTTAAAGAACCAGATTTTGAATATAGAACATTTTTTACAGTAATATTAAGAAGACCCATATGGGAAAAAGATTTTACCCAGAAAACACCCAGAAAACACCCAGAAAACACCCAGAAAACACCCAGAAAACACCCAGAAAACACCCAGAAAATAATAAATGCTATTTTAGAAAAACCTACAATAACCAGAGAAGAATTAGTAAAAAAATTAGGATTATCACAAGATAGTATAAAACATCATATGTTAGTTTTAAAAAGGAAAGGTGTATTAAAAAGAATCGGACCGGACAAAGGTGGCTATTGGGAAATTGAGAAGGCAGGAGAAAAAAAGGGACGCTTCTAAATATTTATGCAGATGAGTTTCAACGATGTGTTTAAATTTTGGTATTCTATGATGGAACGCAATAAACCCATTTATTACAGTAGAACGCATTTATCGTCGGTCTATATTGCACAAACTATTGCAAAGAATGGGATAAATACACAAATGTGGGACACTGCTAAAACTTTTTAAAGTAGATTTATGATTTCGTTTCGGGAACGGAAATATTTTTTGTTTTTTTTCGTTTTGTTTGTCGGTTTTTTTTACAAAATATTATTTACGGGGAAAATCTATTACACAGGAGATATACTGACGCAGTTTAAACCCTGGATGGTGTATGCCGCCGCCGAGATAAAAACAGGAAATGTCCCTCTCTGGAATCCCTATTCTTATGGCGGAACGCCTTTTGCCGCGAATATGCAGACCGCCGTTTTTTATCCGCCTAACATAATTTTCCAAATTCTTCCTTTTCCCGCTGCTTTCAGGATTTATATACTGTTTCATATTTTTCTCGCCTGGCTTTTTACGTTTTATCTGATGAAGGAAATGGGCGCCCGCGATTCTTCATCTTTCATAGCGGGAGTGATATACGCATTCAACGGTTATACGGTTTCAAGAATTGTTTTCTTGAGCGTTTTTGCCGCCTCCGTCTGGCTTCCCGCTGAATTTCTTATTCTTTTGAAAGCGCTTAAATCAAAGGATAAAAAAAATCTGACGATTCTTCTTGGAATTATCTTTGCCTTACAGTTTCTCGCGGGCCATCCTCAGGTTGTTTTTTACAGTATTTTGTTTCTCCTCTTTTTCGCCTGCTTTCGCGCGTTATCGGCGCGGCGGTTAGACGCTTTTTGTATTCTCGGTTTGTCGGGGATTCTTGCGGCGTTTCTTTCAGCCGTTCAACTTATTCCGTCGTTTGAGTTTGTGCGTTTGTCGGTGAGGGGCGTCCCGTCCGGCCTGGATTACGGCATGGCTTCCACAAACTCTCTGCCGTGGACGGGTCTTTTGAATTTTGTGAATCCCTTTTTCAAGTATCCTCAAAAATGGGCGTATTCATGTTATGTCGGCGTTGCCGCTTTTTTTCTCGTCTGCGTCGGCGCAGCGTCTTCGGGCGGGAAAATAAGGCGTTTTCTGATTTTTATTTTTATTATTTCCGTTTTATGGGCTCTGGGAAGCAACACCTTTATTTTTAAATTTATTTATAGGTCAATCCCATTTTTCAGAATGGTGCGTTTTCCGGCGACAGCGCTTTTTTTGTCGGTGTTTTCGGTTTCGCTTTTAGCGGGTTTGGGTTGCGACGTTAAAAATGTTCCGGATAAATTAAAAGCGGCTGCCGCACTCGTTATGTTCTTTGAACTTTTTTCAACGGGTCAGAAATTTAATCCCGCCGCAAGCGATAAATTCTTCAAGTTTTACGGCGGGAAGACGGCTTTCCTCATCCAGCGCAAAGGCGGCGACCGTTTCTTTTTGACGCGGGAGACCGACGATGACAGGGCGGTTTCGGACATCATCCAATGGCGCGATGACCTGCACGGCAATATTAATTTGTGTTACGGTCTTTTTAACGCCGCCGGTGAGGACCCGATGAGGGTGGGGCGATTCAGCGTTTTTCTCAAAAGGGCTTTTCTGAATAAGGATTTGGACAGGGCCAACGGCCCGCTTTCTCTCCTCAATGTAAGGTATGTTTTAAGTAAAAATGAAATTGAGTCGGATAAATACAAACTTGTTTTTCCCGGCAGAGTTAAAATTTACGAAAACAAAAATTGCCTGCCGAGATCCTTTTTCGTCGCAACGGCCGTTAAAATGAAAGACGAAAAAATCATGGATTATATTACAGGCGATTCTTTTTTCCCTGCATCGGAAGTCGTTTTTGAGGGTCGGGACGAAAAAATTAAAGGCGCGACTGCCATAAAAAACGAATGCGAAATACTGAAATATGAACCCGGCAAAGTTATTATAAACGTAAAAAATTCTCATACGGGATATCTTGTGTTAAGCGATACGTTTTATCCAGGCTGGCGGGCTTATATTGACGGGATAAAAACACAAATTTATAGAGCAGATTATGTATTCAGGGCTGTTAAAGTCCCATCTGGCGAGCACACCGTAAAATTTATATACGAGCCGCTCTCATATAAAATAGGCCAGGCGTTTACTCTTCTTACGATTGCCTTTATTTTTCTGCTCGTCCTAAAAAGAGTGAAGAGTGAAGAGAAAAAAGTAATAAAGTAAAAAAGTAATAAAGTAAAAAGGGAAGTTGATGCCGCCTTTGAGCGGACGAAATCCGCCTTAGGCGGGAGTGAAGAGTGAAGAGAATGGCGCTTTACTATCGCCGGTAGATTTCCTAAAATATACAAATAAGCATTGTTTTAATGTAGCGGGGAACACTCCCTCTCAATCCCCCCCTTATCAAGGGGGAGATGCGAAGCAGAGGGGGTAAAACGCAGGAGGTTATGTATGATAACACTTGTAGAGTCGGAAGATAATTTAAGAGCGCGGATAAAGGTTATAGGCGTCGGCGGCGGCGGGGGTAATGCTGTCAACCGCATGATTCAGTCGGATATAAAAGGCGTTGAATTTATTTCGGCAAACACCGATGCTCAAGCCCTCAGACAGTCGCTTGCGACATACAGGATACAACTCGGCGAAAACTGCACAAAGGGTCTCGGAGCCGGCGGAAATCCCGAAGTCGGCCGGGCTGCCGCTGAAGAGTCAAAAGAAATGATTAAGAAAGCCATCGCGGGCGCGGATATGGTTTTTGTGACGGTGGGAATGGGCGGAGGCACGGGAACGGGCGCCTCCCCTGTTTTTGCTGCGGCGGCGAAAGAGGCGGGAATTCTCACGGTCGTCATAGCGACGAAGCCCTTTACATGGGAAGGGCATGTGCGCGCAAGTCAAGCCGAAGAAGGCCTGAAAAATGTGGAGGGCCATGCCGATACGATAATAGCGATACCGAACCAGAACCTTCTTTCCCGGATTGATGAACACACCTTAATGGAAGACGCCTACAAAATTGTTGACGATGTCCTGAGGCAGGGCGTGCAGGCGATAACCGATATTATCACCTCAAAATCGCTGATACAGGTTGACTTCGCGGACATCAGGGCAATAATGAAAGACGCGGGCAGGGCTCTGATGGGAATAGGAGAAGGAAGGGGCCCGAATAGAACGATAGATGCAATACGTCAGGCGAAAAGCAGCCCCCTGCTTGAAGATATTTCCATAGAGGGAGCGAGGGGTCTCCTTGTCAATTTTACGGGAAATCCTGAAAATCTGACGATGTTTGAAGTTTCTAATGCGATGGAGCTTGTGTATAAGGAAATCTCGCCGAAAGCCCATGTGTATTTCGGTCAGACATACGATGAAAAACTTGAAGACAGGGTGAGAGTGACCGTTGTGGCCACGAATTTTGAAAAAGTTCCCCGCCGGCCGGAAAGAAGCGAAGAAGAAGATTATTATTATTCAAAAGGCGGCGCCTTTGAATCCAGCAACATTGATATTCCGCCGGCGCTGCGTAAAAAAGGATTCTAAATTTTGGAAATAGATAAAATTTTCAAAAGTATGGTCGACTCCGGCGCCTCAGACCTTCATTTAAGGACGGGGCTACCGCCCGTTTTCAGATTGAAGAAGATTCTTGTGAGGACCGATATGAAGCCGCTTAAAAAAGAGGAAATAGAAAGCGGCGTCAGGGCAATCCTGGATGAACGACAGATAAAGGAACTTGAAAATAAACTCCAGTGCGATTTTTCTTATTCGGTTGCCGGTGTGGGCAGGTTCCGAGGAGCGGCTTTTTACCAGCGCGGGACGCTCGCGGCTGTTTTTAGATCCATCTCGGAAGCGCCTTCCAGTTTTGAGGCGCTCGGGCTTCCGGCGGTACTCAGGAAAATATCATCCAACAACAACGGTCTCGTTCTTGTGACGGGGCCCGCCGGAACTGGAAAGTCGACGACTCTTGCCGCAATGATAAATCACATAAATGAAACGAGAGCCGCGCACATAGTTACGCTTGAAGACCCGATTGAGTATTTTTTTAAGGATAAAAAATCAATAATTTCTCAGCGCGAACTCGGCGGGGATATGATATCTTACGTAGAGGCGCTGAAAAATATCGTGAGAGAAGATCCCGACGTCATTCTGGTCGGCGAGATGCGCGACATTGACACCATTGCCGCGGGTCTGACGGCGGCGGAGGTCGGCAATCTTGTTTTTTCAACCGTCCACACGATAGACGCTTTTCAGACGATTTCAAGAATCATAGATTTTTTCCCGGTTTCGCATCAGAACCAGGTCAGGCAGCAACTTGCGGAAATTCTCAGGGCTGTCATTTCAATGAGGTTAATAAGGAGCAAAGACGGAACGAAGCTTGTGCCCGTATGCGAAATTCTGATAAACACGGAGATTGTCAGGAAAAATATTGCGGAAAACACGATTTCGGAAATTTACGACATTATGGCAAAGGGCTCTTACTACGGTATGCAGACATTCAATCAGGCGCTTTTTGATTTGCGCAGAAAGGATATCATAAGCGAGGAAGACGCTCTCGCGGCCTCTACCAACCCTGAGGAGTTCAAACTTTATATGCGAGGGGTGGATACTTCAACAGCGGCGACGGGCTTCGGTCCCGAAGGTCCGGAAAAAAATACGGTAAAGAGAGAAGACAGAAAGATATTTTGACAAAAAGAAAGAGAACCGTCTCCTTAAAATGTAGTTGCCTGATTTATCAGGCAGACCTGCCCAATGAATTGGGCAACTACAATGGGAATTGGATTTACGAATGAAAAAAAATACAAATTCGGATTTTATTGATTTTTCGGAATCGCTCGGCGGGACGGTTCGTGCTCTTTTTTCGCTTGCATCTTCGGGCGATATGAAGAATGAGGAAGCGAGAGCCGCTTTCATCCGACAACATTTCCAACAAGCGAAATTCGTTTGTGCCGAGCAGGTTCACAAAACAAACATCGGTTTTGTAGATTTTCAGACAGCGCTTCCCGTGCCCGAAACCGACGCTCTTATAACCAATGACAAAAATGTCGTTATGGGCGTATTCACCGCCGACTGCATACCGGTTTATTTCAATGATGCCATAACCGGTTATGCGGGAATTGTCCACGCCGGCTGGAGAGGCGTTTCTTCAAACATCATAATTTCGGCGCTTGAGAACATCAGGAAAAATTATCCGATTGATTTGACGTCGATAAAAATCGTAATAGGTCCGGGAATCTGCACGAAACATTTTGAGTTTTCCGCAGAAGTTGTGCACATGTTTCCGGAAATATTCGTTAAAAAGAAAAAGGGCAAGTATTTTGCGGACCTTAAAAAAATTATTAAAACGCAGCTTATCGATTCGGGAGTCAAGAGTAAAAATATCTATGATTCCCGCATCTGCTCTTTTGAAGAGA
>PEXM01000043.1 GCA_002779055.1 Elusimicrobia bacterium CG08_land_8_20_14_0_20_44_26 | reverse complement strand
AGTTTTGCGAAGCAAAGGCGAGCGCCGCGAGGGGCGGCCTGCGAAAATCCGCCGTCAGGCGGATTATTTGTAGGCGAATCCACCCCTGTCCAAGTAAAATTTGCGGATTTTTTAGTTATAGTCGCGGGAGTTGCATAGTGGTAGTGCTCCAGCCTTCCAAGCTGGAAGCGGGGGTTCGATTCCCCTCTCCCGCTTATAGCGGAGCGTCCCTCTTTATAACCGATAGGGATAGCGGGTATCCATAGAAAGATTAGAAATATCCGCCTGGATAGCTCAGTTGGTAGAGCACGTCCTTGGTAAGGACGGGGTCACGGGTTCAAATCCCGTTCCAGGCTAAAAGGAAAGAAAAAAATGGCAGTAGAATCGCAAACCATCGCGCTTAGGTGTTCGGTCTGCAAGAGTAAAAATTATTTTTTCAGGGTAAATAAGAAAAAAAAGACCGATAAACTCGAACTGAAAAAATATTGTTCCAAATGCAGAAAGAGGACACTGCACAAACAGGCAAAAGTTTAGGCCCGTAGCACAATTGGCTAGTGCACCGGTCTCCAAAACCGGGGGTTGGAGGTTCAAATCCTCCCGGGCCTGCCACTTTCTTTTTATTATTGCCAAAAAGGTATTAGTTCAGCCACGAGAAACAATATTGATAAATGGTAGCCGGCTGAATCCTGCGACTACCGACGATCTGAACTATTACCCAAAAAGACATTTTCACTTTGCCTCTTGACAAAAAAAAACTTTCAATACATAATTGCAATTGAGAGGCAATTGCAATGGAAAATTATAATAGAAAATTCAGCGAGTATTTGAAAAACAAGGGATTGAAATTTACTCCTGAAAGAAAAAATGTCATGGAAGAGGTGTTTTCTATCCATAAACATTTTAATATAGATGAACTTTATGACAGATTACGAAAACAGGGTAAACATATTTCTCGTGCTACTATTTACAGAATACTTCCTTTGCTAATTAACAGTGGTTTGATTCAGAGTACTTTCCGTTGCCAGGATATGATTAATTATGAACACATTTTTGGTCATAAACACCATGACCATCTTGTCTGTGTAAAATGCGGTAAAATTATTGAATTTAAAAATGAAAAAATTGAGAAGTTGCAAAAAGCAATTTGTAAAAAATATGGATTTAAAGAGATAGAGCATAAATTAGGTATAAAAGGTTATTGCAGGGTCTGTCTTGCAAAGATGAAAAATGGGACATAATTTATTGTGTTAGGTCTTTATTGTTGGAGGAGGGGTTAAAATGGCTGAGGTAATTTCAATTGTGAAAATGAATACCGGTGAAACAGGAAAAATTGTTGGTCTAAATGGCGGCGCTGGTATGGTGAAGAAGATGGAGAACATGGGAATCAAGATAGGTTCTCGGATAAAGAAAATCAGCCAGCAGATTATGAATGGCCCTGTTGTTATTTCACAGGGGAATACGCAAATTGGCATCGGTCGTGGAATAGCTCAAAAGATAATGATTGAGATTGAGCCATAGTTCCCCGACTCTAATTAAGCAGTCAAGGAGAAAAAGATTGTTATGAAAAAAATAATTTTAATGGGTAATCCCAATGTCGGTAAAAGTGTTGTGTTTTCAAGACTTACAGGAGCGAAGGTAATTATATCTAATTATCCGGGGACAACAGTTGAATTTACGGAAGGGATTATGCACATTGACCACGAGAATGTTAAAGTCATAGATGTCCCGGGGACATATACTCTTGAGGCAACTTCAAAAGCAGAGGAAATTGCAGTAAAAATGCTTGATGAGGCATTTGCTGAAAAAAACAATGATGCTGTGGTTATAAATATTATGGATGCAACTAATTTAGAGAGAAGCTTGAACCTCACTCTTCAATTACTAAAAAGAAAAATTCCGTTGGTTCTTGCGCTGAACTTCTGGGATGAAACAAAACACACAGGCATTGATATTAATGTAGAAAAATTGGAAAAGATAATTAAAGTTCCCTGTGTCCCTACTGTTGCAGTAACCGGCGAAGGCATTAAAAAATTGGTGGATGAGACAAAAGAAGCAAAAGTAAGTGATTTTGATTATGAGGAAAAAGAAAAATGGCATAAGATTGGTGATATTGTAGAAGAAGTGCAAAAGGTGTTTCACCGTCATCACACATTTTTAGAAAGAGTCGCTGACATATCAATCTCACCGTTTGGAGGCATTCCGATAGCTCTGGTGATGGCTTATGTCGCTTTTTGGGCTATAAGATTTATCGGCGAGTGGCTTATCGGCAATATTGCGGAGCCAATTTTTAAAAATTTGTGGGCTCCTCTGATGATGAAGGTCTCTGGCGTTTTGGGTTCAGGAGGGATTCTGCACGATATACTGATTGGCAAGTTAATTGAAGGAGAAATAGATTTTGTAGAGTCAATGGGTCTTTTAACGACTGGACTATTCGTGCCTTTTGCGATGGTTTTGCCCTATGTCTTTTCTTTCTATTTAGTTTTAAGTTTTTTGGAAGATTTGGGTTATCTTCCACGATTCGCTGTTCTTGTAGATAGGGCGATGCATGGAATAGGTCTACATGGCTACGGGATTATTCCAATGTTTCTTGGTATAGGGTGTAATGTTCCAGGTGTATTATCAGCAAGGATTATGGAAACAAAAAGAGAAAGATTTCTTGCTGCAACGATTATGGCAATTTCTATTCCCTGTATGGCTCAAATTGCTATGATAGCCGGACTTTTAGGCAAAGAAGGCGCAAAAGGATTCTTCCCGGTATTTGGCACTTTGTTTATTGTATGGTTAGTCCTGGGTGTATTCCTGAATAAAACTTTAAAAGGCCATGCGCCCGAGTTGTTTATAGATATTCCTCCATATCGCATTCCATTCTGGGGCGCTCTTTTGAAAAAAGTTTGGATGAGAATTGTCTGGTTTCTAAGAGAGGCAGTCCCATGGGTGCTTTTCGGTGTTTTTTTGGTAAATGTTCTTTATACTCTCGGTATAATTGAATTTATTGGAAAGATTGTTCAGCCGATCGTTTCAGGAATAATGGGCCTACCAACCGATGCAGTTGCTGCGCTGGTAATTGGTTTTTTGCGAAAGGATGTTGCCGTTGGTATGCTTAGCCCCTTACATCTGACATTGAAACAACTGATTATAGCCAGTGTGGCTTTGACGATGTATTTTCCATGCGCTGCCACTTTTGCTGTTATGATAAAAGAGTTCGGAATAAAAGGTATGCTAAAAGCAACTTTAATTATGATTTGCTCTACATTGCTTACAACAGGACTACTCAATCTTATTTTATAGTATTAGTTCAGCCACGAGAAACAATATTGATAAATGGTAGCCGGCTGAATCCTGCGACTACCGACAATCTGAACTATCACATTTTATAGAGACAGATTTCATACAAAATATTTTTTTTAGTGACAATAAAATTTGGCATCAAATGACAAAATTTGTATAATCTTACAATGAAAGCAAATAAAAGTTGGTTTTTATGTGTTGTAGGCGGGTGCAACAAATACTTATATCGGATGACGGTTCTTGACAGATGTCTCAGCGCTAAATTTGTTTTAGCGCTTTTGGCGAGTTTGCTTATTTTCCCTGCGGGAGGTTTCTGCATGGATCCTGTTTCTCCGACGTGCGAAGCCAATCTTTCACCGGCCCAGATAGGGCTCGTGCTTGGCTGGAACAATTATTCATCCATCGTCTTCGGCCATAAATACAGAAGCGGCAGGTATCTTGCGAGATACAAAAAGTATTCATATCCGTATCTTTACGGGTTCAAGCTCGGCAGAGAAAACATGTTTGACCCGGACAAGCATTCTCTTCTTGCGGCGGCGGCGAGCGGTGATTATCTTTTAGTTGAGGACACTCTTATAACGCCGTCAGTTTCCGTAGGGTCGGAAATGTACTACGCGCGCAATGCCGAGAAAGATACTGTCACGGAATGTGAATTTAATGCGCTCTTTTCCAAGGAATTAACCGGAATTATGCCTTATCTGGGTCCGGCGGTTAAATATGCGAAGCTTAAAGCCGGCGGCGTTTCGGAAGACAAATGGGGGTCTAATTTAAAAACGGGATTAAAATTTTATACATATCCCGGAGTCAGCTACGGCGTTGAATTTACACTCGGCAGGCTCGGGGGATGGGGTTTGTATTTTAATAACTCATGGTAAGCGAAGTTGTTCTTATCGGTTCTCAGCGTCTTCGCAGCGTCTCGGAAGAGGTGCGTTCGGTCGGCGCGAAAATTCAAAAGCTCTTTGACGATATGATTGACACAATGTGTGCGGGAAAAGGAATAGGCCTTGCCGCGATACAGATAGGAGTGCCGTTAAGGATGATTGTCGCCAACCCCACCGGGTTCAGCAAAGACCTTGTGTGTCTTGTAAATCCGGTCGTGGAGTCCTCATCGGGAAAATCGGTTATGAAAGAGGGCTGTCTCAGCATACCCGGAATTTTTAGCGAAGTAAAGCGCCCGGAAAAGATTAGCGTAACCGGCATAAACAGGGCGGGAAAGCCCGTAAAAATGGAATTGTCCGGACTTAAAAGCAGAATAATACAGCACGAGATTGACCATTTAAACGGGAAACTTTTTATTGATTATCTTTCCATTGTTAAGAAAATATATCTTTATCCTAAAATTTATAGAATAAAAAAGACGGGGCGAAGCCCGAAGGGGACGGGTAGCAACCTCTGAAGTAATTGCCGCCAAAACGTCATGAAAATTGTGCTTTTTTCATCGTCGGATTTTTTTATAGATGGGATTTACGGCGCTCTTTCCGAATCCAAAGGAGGACACAAAATAAGCGCCGTTATATATAAAGAGATTTCGCCCACTCTTTCCCAAAAGCTTATATCCTCGGGCGTTGAGGTTATCAGAGATGCTGGTTTTGATGACGAAAACTTTAACCGTATGCTTAAAAAATATTCTGCCGACCTTTTTGTCGTCGTTTCCTTCGGCAGAATCTTTACAGGCGAATTTTTTCGCCTTCCGGCGAAAGGTGCGGTGAATGTCCATTTTTCCGCGCTTCCTTCGTATAGAGGAGCCGCTCCTGTTGAATGGGCAATTTATAACGGCGAGAAAGAAACCGGCATCACCGTCTTTTTTATCAACGAAAAACTTGACGAAGGAGATATTATTCTCCGCCGCATTTTTGAAATTAGACCGTTTGAGACCGCGCGGGTCTTGCGGGAGAGGCTTTTTGCCTTGTCTTCGGGAATTTTAAAGGAAGCGCTTGATGAGTTGTCAAAACCGGGTTTTAAGGCGCAGCCGCAGAAAGGAAAAGTAAGTTTTGCGCCTCTTCTCAGGAAAGAAATGGGAAAAGTGGATTTTAGCGCCGACAGCGCAAATATGATATTCAGGAAAATTATTGCTTTTTCTGATAAAATAAATATTTATACTTTTTACCGCGGCAAGCGCGTTATATTAAAAGACGCCTCAGAAACGACGGATGGTGGCAAAGAAGATATCAAACCCGGATGTGTATTTGAGTTTGTTAAAGGCGTCGGCTTTAAGGTGAGATGCACATCGGGTTCCCTTTTTGTTAAAGAAGTCAAGCCCGAAGGCGGCCGACAGATGTCGGCGTTTGAATTTGCAATCGGTCAAAGAATAACTCTCGGCGATATTTTTAAATGAATGCCGCCTGAGTTAAAGTTCCGGTATAATTGAGCTGGATAGAAACCATCCCTCTTCCGTAAAAACACTTCTGCCGTTTTTTTCCCGCAGCCACCCGGCTTTTATAAACGGGGTGTGTTTTTTTCTCGTCGGGATTCCTTTTTTTGTTCGGCCAGCCAGGAATTTTTTCTCCAGTTTTAATTTTTCCGGCGTCAGCCTTTCTTTTTTTCTTTTCAGAGGATATTTGATATAGGTTAAAAGTTTGGCGTTTTTTGTCCTGACGCCGTTTATTGTTGATACGGCTGCGGCTCCGCATCCGATATAATCCGATTGATTCCAGCAGGATAAATTGTGGACGGATTCTTTTCCCCGAAGCGCGAAATTTGAAATCTCGTAATGGTGAAAACCGTTTTGACTCATCCGACGGCAGATGAGCCGGTACATTTTAAGCGTTTCCTCGTCGGAGTGTTTCTCCGCCGAGAACAGGTTTTTTCTGTGTTGGGGAGGCGTGTAAAGATAAGCGCTTATGTGTGCGGGTTTAAGAGAAAGAGTTTTATTAAGAGTTTGATTGAGTTCGGCGGCTGTTTGAGACGGGAAACCGTAGATAATATCGGCGTTAATGTTTTTGAAGGCGCAATTTTTTGCTTTTCGGAAAGCGTCTATAGCGCGCTTTGCGCTGTGCAGGCGTCCGGATTTTTTCAAAAGGCGGTTTTCCAAAAACTGGAAACCGATGCTTATTCTGTTCACGCCGTTTTTTTTAAGCGTTTCAAAAAGGCGCTCACTCGCCGATTCCGGGTTTAGTTCAACGGTTATTTCGCATTTTTTATTTATTGCGAAAGAATTGCGGAGCAGTGAAAAAAGTTTATTAAACTCGTCGGAAGAAAGCAAAGACGGCGTGCCGCCGCCTATATAAATGCTTTTGAGAAAAACCGGGAGGGTCCGCCGGCTCATAATATCCCTCACAAGCGCATCCAGATATTTTTCCATTAAAGACAAATCTGTCTGAGAATAAAAGTCGCAGTAAAGGCATCTTTTTTTGCAGAACGGTATGTGAATGTAAAGAGCGTTTATGATTTTTGATTTTTTCATAGCCCGGAAGAAATAAGCCCGAGAGCGGAATCGAACCGCTGACCTGCTCATTACGAGTGAGCTGCTCTACCAGCTGAGCTACCCGGGCGTTTTAAGGTTATTATAGTTTATGGACGGGAGATGTCAATAAGACGAAAAGAACATCGGAGATATCCGTCGGGGACGCTCACGTGAGAAGGTTCGCGACTTCGTTCGCTGCGGGCATTTTGTAAATTCCTCGCTCACACAGCCCCGTCGGACTCCATCCGCCGCTATTGCTCTTTATCATAAAAAAATCCAATTTCAGCTGAAGTTTTGCCATAAGGATTTTTGACATTCAAAGATAGACGGTAAAGCGGCGGGATTTCCAAAAGAAGGTAAGCGGGTATTGACGGCTTTATTATT
>PEXM01000019.1 GCA_002779055.1 Elusimicrobia bacterium CG08_land_8_20_14_0_20_44_26 | reverse complement strand
ACTTTTCACGGTATTCTCCTGAGGAGCGAAAACCTGAATATATTTCCGGCGCAGAAAATCAGAAACGCCAGATGCATCAGTGTCTTTTCAAATTCTCTGTATTCAAGATACGTTGAAGAAAGCGCCTTCGTTTCCTCAAGTTTGTCTATGATGTCGTAAATTCCAGCGAGTTCCTTTAGAGAAGTTGCCCTGAAGTATTTTCCCGAAGTCATTGCCGATATTTTTGTAAGCAGCGGCTCATTCAGTTCGTCCGCGATTTTCACCAGACGCTTTCCAAAAACAGGGTCATTTACGGGAATCTTCGCTTCGCCGGGAACGCCTATGCCGACGGAATATATTTTTATATCAAGATTTTTTGCAAGTTCTGACGACATTTCGGGCGACAAAACGCTGCTGTTGTCCGCGCCATCTGTCAGAAGTATTATTATTTTTGACTTTGCCGCGCTTTTTGAAAGATGCTTCACGGCAACCGCTATACCGTCGCCAATCGCCGTGCCATTTGAGGCGGTCATTCCGGTTTCAATCTCATCAATAAGATTTAAGACGCTGGTGTGGTCAAAAGTGAGCGGACAGTGAATATAAGCGGCCCCGCCGAAGACGACAAGACCCATTTTGTCATGAACCCTTTTTTTTATGAAATCCTTAGCATTCTGCTTTGCCGCGGTTATCCTGTCCGGACTTATATCAACGGCATTCATACTGATGGAAGTGTCCATCACGACAAAAATATCTCTGGCGTTTTGCACTTCCTCTTTTTTCACTATGCCTTTCGCGGGACGAAGAAGAGCAAAAAACACAAGAGTCATCACAGTTGCAGAAATAAACGGAGCGACATTAAGCCGGCTGTCGGACACTCCCAACTTTTTCAAAGAGTCCGCTCTTGAGAAATAAACAGCCGTCACCTCCTTTTTCTTAACGACCACATAAAAAGCGAGGAGTATTACAGGAAGAAATACAAAAAAACCCGGCAAAAGAAATTTCATACGTAAATCCCCCCTATTTCCCCCCTTTTAAAAAGGGGGGAATATAAAGGGGGATTTTCATTCTCCTTTGCGGCGGCAAAACTTTTCGCCCGCGCAATAAGTCTGTCCAATTCAACTCTTTCGTAGACCTTTTTGGCAAATTTCGCAAGGTCGCAGGAATGCAGAAAAGCGGCGGATGCCATCCTCTCTTCCGACTCAAAACCCCTCTCTTTCATTTCTTTCATTATTTCGCTTGAAGAAAGATATATGGCCGCGAAATTATATTTCTTCTCTATGTATATTCTATACAAATCCGAAACGGCGTCAAGAATTTCCTTGACATCAGCATCAAGGTTTAATTTCTCAATTTCCCCGATATACCATTCTTCGGGTGATATGTTTTTTAACTGCTCCTTGATTTTTCTTTTCCGTCTTGTAAAAAAATAAGCCAGAGCAATTAAGAGCGCCGCGGCGATGGGATAAAAGTAAGGGAAACCCCCGCCTTTCTGTCCTCGCAATTTTTTTATTTCAGTGTCTTTGGCGTCAAGACGTTCTTTGACGCTGATTTTAAAAGATGGACATTTGACCGAGGCGGTGCCAACAATAATTTCAGGGCTCTCCACAAGAACTTCGCCGATATCAAAAATTCTAACAACACAGTTTAGAATATCTTCGCGTACGCCTTTTTTGTGTTCTATCTTACTCCACAAAACTTCGGGCGTCATCGGCTTTACAATTTCGCCCACGGACTCTCCCGCCCCGTGCATTATTTTTATAGAGAACGAAAATTCCGCACCGAGCGCCGTGCTCGTTGACGACGGAATAACTTCTACCGCAATACTCTCGATACCAAACGCATAAGAAACAACAAAAAAACAAAATAAAAAAGTAAAAAAATAAAAAAATATTACAAAATTTTTTTCTCTTTTTTCCATTTTATTTTTTTTACTTTATCGTCTCCTCGCCCTTGAACGGAATAAATTGAGCAGAGCCGGTATGTATTCTTTGTCTGTGCGAAGAAAAAGAAGATCGCATCCCGCCGACGAAAATATTTTTTTTATTGCCTCACTCTCGCTCGCGAAAAAATTATCGTATTTTTTCCTGACGGCGGGGGACGAAAAATTCACGAAAGAGGTCTTGCCCGTTTCTGTGTCCTTGATTTCGCAAATGCCGCATGAAGGCAGTTTTTCTTCCGCCGCATCAAGAATGCGCACGCCTATAAAATCGTGTTTTTTTGAAAGTATCTTTATGAATTTTTCAGGGACACCGCCGAAAAAATCGCTGAATGCGAACATTATGCTTTTCTTGCGGAAAATGCGACTTGCAAAATCCATCGCGCATGAAATGTCGGAATGCCTTCCCACAGGGTTAAAATAAAGGATTTCCCTTATAATTCTGAGCACATGAAAACGCCCCTTCCTCGGAGGAATGTATTTTTCAATTCTGTCGGTGAAGAGAATGAGACCCACTTTGTCATTATTCCTGAGAGCCGTCCATGAGAGAAGAGACGCCACCTCGCTTATGAGTTCCCTCTTTAATTTTTCGCCTGTGCCAAAATACATTGAAGCGCTTAAATCAATGAGAAGAAGAATGGAAAGCTGCCTCTCCTCGACGAACTCCTTGATGTAGGGGTAATTCATTCTCGCGGTAATGTTCCAGTCAATGCTTCTGATATCGTCGCCGGCTACATAAGGCCTCACCTCGGAGAATTCCACTCCCCTGCCTTTGAAGGATGAAGTGTATTTGCCGGAAAAAAGCTGGTCAGCCAGAAATCTCGTATAAAGTTCTATTTTTAATATTTTTTGAAATATCTCTTTTTCGGTGAGCATTTTTGATTTTTATTTTTTTCTTTTAATTTATTTACGGGACTTCAACCGCTGAAAGAATTTCCGAAATAATGCTATCCGGGGTATAATTTTCAGCTTCGCCTTCGTAACTCAAAATAATTCTGTGGCGAAAAACGTCGCCCGCGATATCCTTAACGTCTTCGGGTATCACAAAACCCCTGGCCTGGATAAAGGCCTTCACCCTTGCGGCTTGAACCAAATGAATTGTGGCTCTGGGAGAGACCCCCCAGGCGATGAAATTTTTAATTTTATTAAGACCGTAATCCTGCGGTTTTCTCGTCGCCTCCGACAGGGACACGCAGTAATTTTTTATTTTGTCGTCTATATATATCTGCGATATCAAATCCTGTATGGCGAATATCTCGTCTATGTCGATGGTTTTTTTTACTTCCGGCAATTTCTTGCAGGCGACGCGTTCAAGGATTTCTTTTTCCTCCGCCTGCGTTGGATAAGTGATAACCACTTTCATCATAAAGCGGTCTATTTGCGCTTCGGGAAGAGGATACGTTCCCTCCTGCTCTATGGGGTTCTGTGTCGCCATTACGAAAAAAGGCGCGGGCAAAGGATGAGTCGTCTCCCCGATTGTCACCTGCCTTTCCTGCATCGCTTCAAGAAGAGCCGACTGCACTTTTGCAGGGGCTCTATTTATCTCATCCCCCAGCACAAAATTCGTAAAGACAGGCCCTTTTCTTACCGAAAAATCCTCTTTTGAGGGACGGTAAATCTGCGTGCCGATTATATCGGCCGGCAGCATGTCGGGCGTAAACTGAATTCTGTGGAACTTCATATCAAGACAACCTGCGAGCGTCCTCACCGCCAGCGTCTTAGCGAGACCCGGCACTCCTTCGACAAGAATGTGATTCTGCGAAAAAATTCCAATAAGAAGCCGTTCAAGAAGAGCGTCTTGGCCGACAATAACTTCGTGAAGTTCCCGAAGAATGCTTTTCACTTTTGCGTTTTTAGCAACGACCTCTGAATTAATTACGTTAATATCCATACAGACCTCCTAAATCAAACGGGCTATGTAATCGCCGACTTCCTTAGTGGACATTCCCATTTTGCCGGCGGACATTGATTTTATTTTTCCCGACGTCGCCGTCATCACGGCCTTTTCCACGGCGTCCGCCGCTTCATCCTGGCCCAAATGTTTCAGCATCATCTGCATGGCGCAGATTGCGGCGAGCGGATTTATCACGTTTTTGCCGGTGTACTTCGGAGCGGAACCGCCTATGGGCTCAAACATTGAAACGCCTTCCGGATTTATGTTCCCTCCCGCGGCGATGCCCATCCCGCCCTGCGTCATTGCGGCAAGGTCGGTTATTATGTCGCCGAACATATTGTCCGTCACGATAACGTCAAACCATTCGGGATTTTTCACCATCCACATACAGGTGGCGTCAACATGGGCGTAATCGGTTTTTATATCGGGATATTCCTTCGCCACCTCGTAAAAAGTCCTTTCCCACAAATCAAACGCGTATGTGAGAACATTCGTTTTCCCGCAGAGTGTCAACTTTTTCTTTTTGTTCCGTTTCCTCGTGTAATCAAACGCAAACCTGATACAGCGCTCCACGCCTTTTCTCGTGTTGTATGATATTTGTATTGCGACCTCATCCTTCGTGCCCTTGTTTCGGAATTCGCCCATACCCTTGTAAAGACCTTCGTTGTTTTCTCTCACGACGACATAATCGATGTCTTCGGGACCTTTGTCTTTCAAAGGAGTCCACACGCCCGGATAAAGTTTTACCGGACGCAGGTTAATGTACTGTTCAAGGTCGAACCTTAGTTTGAGCAGAATTCCTTTTTCAAGAATTCCCGGTTTCACGTCGGGATGACCGATCGCTCCGAGGTATATCGCATTGAATTTTTTCAGCTGCTCTATAGCGTCGGCGGGTAGGACTTCCTTTGTTTTTAAATATCTTTCTCCGCCCCAGTCAAAATCGACCGTCTCGTATTCAAAGCCGAACTTTTTAGATGCCGCCGCGAGAACCTTCAAACCTTCGTTTATCACCTCCGGCCCCGTCCCGTCCCCCGCTATCACCGCGATTCTGTGTTTTTTCATCTCGTTTTTTCCCCTCCTTCTAAATACGCCTTTCAACAATAATTATTGTAGTAGTTCAGCTATTAGAAGATACTTTCATGCGCTATCGTCGGTAGTCGCAGGCTTCAGCCTGCGTACCATTTTATGACGAAGTATCAATATTGTTTCTCGTGGCTGAACTAATACAATTATTTTCCCTCCGTTTTTTTAAGTAATATGCTCCTTTCTTTGTCAGACGGTATTTCTGCAGACGGCTGCTGGGTTTATCCGGAATAGTGTATTCAATCATACGTTCCGTCAGCATTTTTTCCGAATCGATTTGAGGAGGCCGCCGGAAGAAATTATTTTCTGTATGAATTCAGGCATCGGCTTTACGGAATACTCCGCTCCGCGCGTAACATTTTTAATTTTCCCATTTTCTATGCCTATCTCAATGACGTCCGAATTTCCGCAGCCGTCTCTCATATCGCACACGAAAACCGGAAGACCTATGTTTATTGAGTTCCTGAAAAAAATTCTCGCGAACGATTTTGCGACGACAGCCGATATTCCCGACGCCTTTATCGCTATCGGGGCGTGTTCGCGGCTGGAACCGCAGCCGAAGTTTTCGCCCGCAACAATCACATCGCCCTTTTTAATTTTTTTGCGGAAGTCCTTGTCCAAATCTTCCATACAATGCCGCGCAAGCTCGGCGGGTTTATCCGTCGTAAGAAACCTCGCCGGGATTATCACATCCGTATCCACGGAATCCCCGACGACATACGCTCTTCCTTTAATCTTTTTCATCTTAAAACGCTCATTCACTTTTATATTTTAACAAATCGGATAGCACTTATTTTTTGAACAAAGATTTTTTATCTTATCAAATTTATTCCGACTGATTTCATTTATAGAAACATTAAAATATAAAGCAAAGACCAAATCGTCAATGTAATCTTTTATTTTTTTTTGTTTTTCAAAATCTATTACCGGAAGGTTTTTTAGGTCGGCAAGATTTATTTTTTTATTTTCTGATTTTAATTCTTCTTTGAGTTCTTTTTGGATTGTTTCAGAGACAAGTTTTATATTGCTTTTGATTTTCAGTTTTATTTTGTCGCCATTATGCTTCAAAATTAAGTTGCTGCCCTCAATTTCCACATCATCAAATTTTTGAAGCATTATACCTGAAAAACCTACGAAATCAGAAAGTGTTTTTTCTTCCAACAAAAGCATTTCTTCAGTTCGCTTGATAATTTCATCTTTGATAAACTGATTTTCTTTTGTGATTTTCGGAACACGGACATATTGTTTGATTGAAGTTATTGCGACAAAAAATGCTTGTTCTTGTTCTTGTCTTAAATTTTTTTCGAGAATAAGTTTTACAATTTTACTGTTTAATAACGATAACAAATACAAAATTTCTTTTTTATTATTTGAAGATATGGTTAATGATTGATTGCCTTCCAATAGAATTTCCCGGTCGCAATATTGAAACCCGACACTATATTTCGTCCTCCAAATAATTTTATACTGTTGGCCGAATGTAATAATTCCTTGACTTCCTTGCGGAAATGTAATTTTGCCATTTTTTGGATAAAATTTATCACTTTTTGAAATTTTTATTTTGTTATAATCATTGTTTTTGTAATCAAAAATTTCGTAAGCATTTTCAGAGTTGTTAGAAATGAGTTTTTTATTTAATTCTCC
>PEXM01000032.1 GCA_002779055.1 Elusimicrobia bacterium CG08_land_8_20_14_0_20_44_26 | reverse complement strand
CATCAAAAGGCCGGTCGGTATTCGTTTCTTTTTTTATCACTCCGAGTTGAAGAGAATTTTTGGAAATTATACTCTGCGCCTGAGAAAGCGTCTTTCCTGTGACTTTCGGGACGACGGTCATTTTCTTCCCGGAACTGATAACCAGTATAACTCCGGAATTCCGCAAAACGGCCGTCCCTGCCGCCGGTTTTGAGAAAATGACTCTGCCCGCGTCTATTTCACCCGACGCTTCTTCTTCCGTCGCACTTAAAACAAGGAAATTCTTTTCAAGAACTGCGGAGGCCTCTTCCTGAGGTAAACCTTTCATTTCGGGAACGACTATTCCCAGCGGTCCTTTGGACACCCACACATCAACGGTTCTTCCCGATTTCTCAAAAGAGCCGGGAGCGGGACTCTGCCGGAAGACCCTGCCCTTTTCGGTTTCGTCGGTGTATTCTTCGCCTGCCACATTAATCTTGAGCATACAGCTTTTGAGGAGAAGAGCGCCGAAATCATCGGTTTTACCGACGAGGTCCGGCACTTCCACTTTCTTTCTTATAAATTCGGGACTTGCAAAATATCCTTCTCTTATGAAAACGCCGACAATCAGTGAAATGACAAAAGACAAAAGAACGACAATCAGATAATGATAGTATTTCATTCCGCCCTCACTTTTTTTCAGATTTCAAAATTGTTATTTCAACGCGCCTGTTTTTTAATTGCCCCGCGCGGGTCTTGTTTGAAGCAATCGGTTTTTCTTCGCCGTAGCCCTTAACGAGAAATCTTTCTTTCGGAATGCCCTTTGAAATAAGGTATTCGGCAATTGCTTGCGCCCTCTCGAGAGAAAGTTTTTTGTTGTATTCGCCGCTCCCGACAGAATCGGTGTGTCCTTCAATCGCGACTTTATTTTCGGGATACGCCTTTACGAGCGTAACAACTTCGTCAAGCGCCTTGTGGCTTGAGTCCTGTAATTTTGCTCTTCCCTCGCCGAAAAGTATGTTGGAAGAAAGATTCACCTTGATACCCTTGTCTTCTTCTTTGACCTTTATTTCCTTCGTTATGACTTTCGGAGGTATAAAAACTCTCACCTTGATGCCCGGCGTTTCGCCGCTGTTTCTCAAAGAGTCCTCCAATATCATTCTCGCCGTATAAACCCCGTCGGGCACCACTTTCTTGTAGTAGCTGTCTTTTCCGTCCCATGAAATATTTTCGGGAGGAGCACCCTGCCCTTTGAAAAGCATTGCCACCGTGCCGTTTTCGTCCGTTATTTTAAGCTGCCAGCGCGCAATGAAAGTCAAATCGTTTACATTCGTGCCGAATTCGGCGGCATCGTCTTTCCCGTCGTTATTCGGCGAAAAAACTTCCGGTTTTACGGAAATGGCGCCTGTGGGCGGAGAACAGTCAACAATAACCGGAGAGGAACTCGTAAGAACTTTGTTTTTCTTTAATTGAGCTGTAAGGACGATAGAGTATTTCCCGTCGGGCACAGGAAGCTCGTATGAGTCCTTTCCGTCCCACTTGATTATTCCCGGCATCTCATCCGGCCAACTCATTTTCCTTATCACGTCGCCCTTGTCGTTTTTTATATCAAGAGCCCAGGCTTTTATTTTCTCCGCGCCGATTGCTTCCAGATTTATTGTTGTAGAATCGAGATCGCCGTCATTGTTCGGAGATATCATAAAAGGAACCGCGTCTATTTTAATACTGGTTTCCTCGCTTTTCGCGAAAGATGCCGAAAGAGACACAAACAACGACAATATCAGAACAACTAAATACTTAAAAAACTTTCCCGAATTTTTCATATTGTTTATTAACCTCCTCAAAATGAACCGTATAATTTCATCCGCCTTCGGCAGGTGAAACACCTTGCGTGGCTGCATATTTTTAATGATATAAATTATTGCCAATATATGTCAACGTGATTTACGTCTCACCCGTCTCGCCATAGATTTTTTATGAACGGATTATTCTTTTTTTCGTTGCCTATTGTTGAGTTTTCGCCGTGTCCCGGAAATATCCGCGTTTCATCGGGGAACGGAAGCAGCCGCTCTTTTATGGATTTTAAAAGAACGACGGAAGAACCTGTCGGGAGATCAGTTCTTCCGACGGAATCCGAAAACAGAGTGTCTCCTGTAAATAATGTCCCGGCGTCTCTTTCTTTCTTAAAAAGTGAAATTCCGTCTGCCGTGTGTCCTGGCGTAAATATCACAACGAACGTCCCTGTAGGGACGCCCCCGAATTTTAGTTCTTCGCCGTCGTTCAGCCAGCCATCAATTTCCGGAAATTCCTCAAAACCCGCAAGACCTGCGAGATTGATTTCGCTCTGACGGCATATTTTCTTTGCGGCTATGCCCATCAGAATTTCGGTTTTAAATAGTTTTTTGAGCGTCGGCGCCGCTGCCCAGTGATCCACATGACAATGCGTCAGTATTATTTTCAATTCTTCAATATTTTTCTTGCGGAGAAAAGCGGCTATTTTTTCCGGCTCACCGCCCGGATCTATTACGATAGCGCGGCGACTCTCATCAAGCACATAGCAGTTCGCGCCAAAATCTCCCAAAACTAATTTTATTATTTCCACCTGCACTCTGTAATCACTTTGCCGTTTTCAAGATTGTAAATAACTGCCGCCTTCTCTGTAAAATCAGCGACCGCGAATGACGGCGGATAACCTCTCTTGTCTTTTTCCTTTAAGTGTCCGGGGTTAAGCGCTATTATGCCGTTTCTTTCTCCCGCAAACGGAATGTGAGTGTGCCCGTAAAAAAGAAAATCTATTTCTCCACCAGCAATCAGTTTTTCCGGTTTCAAATCTTCCTTCAAATCGTTCTGCGAAGAGGAAGACGTGTGGCTTAAAAGCACTCTTTTCCCGCAAATAATTTCTATCACTCTATTCGGAATATCGGGCGACAAATAATAATCGCTGTAAATTCCCGGCACTTTCAAAACGCGCAGGCCATATTTATTCAGAACCGCCGCGTCATCATAATCGTCTCCGAGATGTATGAGCAAATCAACGCCGATGGAGACGGCGACATCTGCGGCTTTTTCAAGATTTTTTATTTCTCCGTGACTGTCGCTGAAAATACCGACTTTCATACGTAAATACCTTTTAACTTCCTCGCCCATTTCGCTCTTCCTTTTTTTTGCATATTTTTAATTGTAGTTAAATTTCAATCGTTTGATAAGAACGAATCCGTCGAAAAGCAAAGGGGTCAGGTCTTGAAACTTGAAACATTTTTCTCTTCTATCGGCTACGGAGAAAACACTCGTCAGGTATCTTCAGTTTTTTCCGGAGAAAAAAAGTTCTTTTTATAAATTCTGCCGTAAGATCGTCATTATAACCCGAAACCCTCGTCAAACCCGCTATTTTTGGAATAAAAAAATCATTCATTCTTTCCACGAATATTTCCCGCACGACTTTGCCGAATATGGAAGAAAGCGCCACCGGAAAATGAAGGGAATCACCATTCTGTATAAATTCAATTTTTCCGAAATTCTCTACTTCGTAAAATGAATTTCTGCCCTCTTCAAACGCATTTATGCGGAATTTTTTCAGGTAATCAAAATAATTCCTGTGATTTTTCACGCCGCCCAGTTTGTCGCACAAAAAGTGAAGTTCCCCGCCGTATTTTTGCCTGTATTTTGCGAAGAACTTTTCAAGAATAGAAAACTCAACGGCCGTTTTGCCCGGATATTTTTTTAAATCCCTGTTTAGTTCCCGCGGACACATTATGTATGTGTCGCTACCGAGAAACCTTATACCATTTTTTTTCATTATTTTTCTTACTTTCTGTGCGGAAACATCCACTTCCGGCGGCGTTTCAAACGGCTTTGCCTGGCCCCTGCACATTCCTGCGCAGATTTGCGGACATTTTTTATTAAACGGTTCACAGCCGCTAAAACTTAATCTGCCGACGAATTTTCGTTCATCCGAAGGTATTTTGCCGGAGGCGGATTTAAGAAAAATGGAAGCGATTCCCCTGCCCTTTTTCGTGCGTCCTGAAAAAACAATTTTTTTGCTGTCGGCGACGCCGGTTTTCCCCGCGCATTTCCAGAATTTGCCCCTGTCATATTTCACGCACTCAAACACCGATGCCGTTACGCAGAAAACTCCAAGCCTCGGACCCAGACCGTTTTCGTCAATTCCTATAACAAACATGGAAAAAGGGGACGTCCTACATTTTCGACGGATATCTCTCCGGCTATTGCAGTAGAACGCATTTATCGTCGGTTTATATTGCACAAACTATTGTAATGAATGGGATAAATCATCAATGCCAACATTAACTGCCCGCAAAATTCGCAATGTTTAGATTTATCGGGGTGGGCGGATTCGAACCGCCGACCTCTTGGTCCCGAACCAAGCGCCCTAGCCAGCTGGGCCACACCCCGATTGCTCAATTATAGTTCTTTTTGCGATTTTATGCACGCTATTTGGCAAGCAACTTGAATATATCTTTCAGGTCTTTCTTGATTTTTCCCAGCATTTCTATCGCGGCAGGATTCTGCTCGAGAGGAAGGTCCTGCTGTCTGCTTCTTGATTTGTTTTTTATTATCTCTTTCTTCGCTCCGGCAATCGTAAATTGTTTATTGTAAAGAAGGTCCTTTATATCCTCAATCGTGTGAAGGTGTGCCGTGGTGTATCGCCTCTGACCGCTCTCCCGTCTGATTGGTTTCAGAATCTGGAATTCTTTTTCCCAGTAACGCAAAACATGAGAGGCAACTTTCGTCATTTCGCTCGCTTCCTTAATTGTGAAAAATTTTTTACCAGGTATATGCATTTTTACTCCGTATTTATAAACCCTTCTTTCTGCGCTCGGTTTTTCTTCTGTCGGGCTTTCGCGCACCCTCAAATCTCCTGTCTTTTATAATCTTACGTCTGTCCGATATTCTTTTTTCATTCATTCTTTCTTCAAGGGAGAGAGGACAATCCATACAGTCCTGCGCAGTGATATCTCTCGCCTCATTTTCTAATATACAGACCAGTCCATTATACTTTCGGTACACGCACGGTGTGGGAAATTGTTTTTTACAGGTCATTCGTTTTCCTCCGTACTAAACACCATAGGCGATACTGTAAATTTTACAACATAATGAGGAGGTACGTAAACCTTTTTCCCCGTTTTCGGATTTCTCGCCTCATACGGCTTTTTCAATCTCACGTGAAGAGAGCCGAAATTCTGGATAACCACCTTTTCCTTTCTTCTTAAAGCATTTACAATTTCCTCAAAAACTTTATTTACAGCGTCTTTCGCTTCGGTTTTTGCGCATGTGACGGCGCTCACCGCCTCAATAAGGTCAATCTTATTCATAACTCTGTCCTCCTTCCCGTTTTCATATTTTTTTTGAAAAAGTCATTCTTCTTCGCTTTTCACGGGTCTTTGCATAAGTTTCTCAATCGCCGTGGCGGGCGGGCGCTTCTTATAAAGAATTCTGTAAACCTCTTCCGTAATCGGCGCCGGTATTTTGCTCGAGCGCGTTAATTTATAAAGAGCTTTCGCCGTTTCGGCGCCCTCTGCCGTTGTCTTTATTTTCTTTTTCGCGGCATCAAGCGTCAGCCCTTTTCCCAACGCCTCGCCGAGATTCCTGTTCCTGCTGTATTGCGAGAAACTCGTCACCATCAAATCGCCCACGCCCGACAAACCGCTGAATGTCCGCAGTTCGCCGCCCATAGAAACACCCACTCTGACCATTTCGGCAAGGCCCCTTGTCAAAAGCGCCGCTTTAGCGTTTATGCCAAGGCCCAGACCGTCGCAAATTCCGGCGGCAATGGCGATTACGTTTTTGAGAGCTCCGCCGAGCGCAACACCTCTTATATCTGTCTGCATATACGGTCTCAGATAAGGTCTTTTGAAAATTTCCACGAGTTTTTTTGCGAGGGTTGCATTTTTTGAAGCGATTACAACGCTTGTGAGACGCCTCCTGCATAGTTCTTCCGCATGCGAAGGGCCGGAGCAAACCGCGATAGGATGCTTTCTTCCGAGCACATCCTCGCAAACCATATCCATACTCTTCATCGTTGTTATTTCAACGCCTTTGCTCAATATTAAAACGGGAACGGAATATTTTTTTACCTCGCTTGAAACCATTACGAGAGTCGCTCTGACGTTCTGTGCGGGTGTGGCAACAACGACCAAATTCGTCCCGGATGCGATTTTAATGACATTTTTAATCTTTACTTTTCTCAAATTGACATACGGAAAATTCTGCGGGTGAAAGTTTTTTTTCAAATAATTGTATTTCTTTAAGCTGTATTCCCAAAGAGTCACGGTTGAGTTTTCCGCAAGAATTTCCGCAATTGTAGCGCCCCAGCATCCGCCTCCAAGAATAATGATATTTTCAAACATTACTTAATATTTTACTTTAATTTTTGTAAACTGTCAAAATTTCAGTAGCGGTCAGCGTGAGCTGACATTGGCGATTTACCCGCCTTCGCGAAACGCCCCCAATCCGCCATAGGCGGACGAAGCGGGTATCCGCCTCAGGCGGATATTCTGCGGCGGGTGTCGCCAGCCGCAGAATGTGGAGGAGCCGCCGACTTCAGTCGGCGGGGCTCCACATCGCCCGCTACAAGTTCCGTAAATCCTTGATATCAAAATTTCAGAACCGTCCCCTTACTTGCGGGCTTCGGCTTCTGCTTCTGCTGAGCGGGCGAGAAATTTCGCTTTCTCAATATTTCCTTCGCGCAATTCGTTTTTGGCTTCCTGAAGAAGTTGTTTTGAAATTCTATTTGATTCTGTCTCATTCAAGGCCTTTTCCGCATAATCAATGGCGGCCAATTCGGGATCTTTAAAAATACTGAAAGCGTCAACTGATTCCCTTGCGGAACCGTCTTCCGAAAAGAGCGCAAACGCCCACCACTCGCCGTTATACCACTCCGGATTTTTATAAAAAACTCCTTTGATATTTTTATGTCTATAACAAAAATTCAAAAGGTCTGAAAGAAAATTCCTCTGTCCATTCTCGGTCAAAGGATAATTTAAAAGAGCGCTCTTCCATTCGTGGTATATGCCCGGAAATGAATCTTTGCAGGGATAAGCCGTCTCTGAAATAATGACGGGTTTGCCTGATGACACCGATAAATTATTCGCTCTTTCTTCAAAAGTCGCGAGAACCCCATCCGAGACGCCGGATGATGACGGAAAATAAGTGAGCCCCGTATAATCAACTCTGACCCCGTTTTCTAAAATCGTTTTTATGAATGCGGCGCACCGTTCTGTCATCGTCCACGAAGCGAGATGAATCACAAACTCGGCTTTCGCATCCGCCTTCAAAATACCTTCCTGACACGCTTTTAATATCTTTGCCTCCGAAACCCAGATATTTTCCGATAGCCACTGCGTATCGTTTTGCGGAGCTTCATGCCCCGCAAAAACGCCGCAAATACCGAAGTCAATTTCATTCCCGATTTCAAAAAGATGCGTTTTTATACCGAGGGTCTTAAAATATCTGACGGTTGCCTCCGAATATTCTTTTACCGCGTCTGCTTTCTCTGCGACGGGAAGCGAATCCCAGATGAGAGGTGATTTCTGATTATTAATAGAAGTTTCTTCATCGCTCAGGAAAAAAACAAAGCACGCATCCAGAGAGTTTTCTTTCGCCCTTAAAGCGACTTGCGAAGCGTAATTCCTGCCGCCGATGTCGTCATCCTGAACGCAAACGCCGATTCTTACAGTATTTATTCCGCTTTTTTTGAGAATTCTCAAAACAGCGCTTTCCGCGCCGTCCCGGCTCCATTTCAAACCGTTATTCGTCATAAAATATTCGTATCCCGTATCCGCTCCGAGTATAAATTTTTCTTTCCCGTGAAGGATTATAGAAAGCACAGCCGCCGCGATACATAAAATTAAGAGGGAACATACGAGAATGTAAAAAATTCTCTTCCTGGGACTGTCTTTATTACGGACGAAATCGTAGATGGGGTCTGTCCCTTTACCACTGCCCTTCGGGGTATTGGCTTTCATTTTCAAGATTACCGCCTTTCCCTCATTTTGGTGAGAAGCCTCAGAATTTCTATATAAAGCCAGATGAGAGTCACCATCAGTCCGAATGCGGCATACCACTCCATATATTTCGGCGCTCCCGCCTCAGCGGCACTCTCTATAAAATCAAAATCAAGAACAAGGTTCAACGCCGCGACAATCACCACAAAAAGACTGAAACCTATTCCGACAATTCCGCTGGAATGGATGTACGGGACATTGACGCCGAAAAATCTGAGAATCATCGTTATAAAATAAACGACCGCAATTCCGCCCGTTGCAGCAACGACGCCGAGTTTAAAATTTTCCGTCGCCTGTATCGCGCCCGACTTATAAGCCATCAGAAGAAAGAGCAGCGTGCCGAAAGTGAGACCCACCGCCTGAATCACGATGCCCGGGAATCTCCCTTCAAGGACCGCTGAAAGACCGCCTAAAACAAGACCTTCCGCGAGAGCGTAAACCGGCGCGGTGAAAGGAGCGGCTTTCTTATAGAAAATGGTTGCGAGAGCAATGATAAAACCCGCGAATATTCCAAGTGTCATCCAGGGGATAACCGCCTTTGCTCCGAGCGAATAATACGATTTCCACGTCCATGAAGCCGACGCGATTAAAAGAAGAAGCATTATTCCCGTCTTATTGACGGTGCCCTGAATCGTCATAACGCCGTCATACGGCGTTGACCTTACACTTTCAAAAGTTTTGGCGTTTAACGCCGGATTTGCAGTCCTCATACACCCTCCCGTTTTTCAGTAATGTCAAAATTGTATTGACATCATCCATAATCTCCCATTCCCCTCTTTGAGAAAGTGTTTCATCCGCCGTGGCGGGAGGGGTCAGGGGAGATTTTGCAAATTTTCTAATTTGTATTCTACAAAAAAATAAATTGATTTAACAGCATTTTTGTTCCGTTACAAATCATCCTCTGTCCCCCTTTACAAAAGGGGGATGAGAAGGGGGATTTGTTTTATTAAATCAGGTCTTCGGCTTTTATGTCAGGATGATGATACCTTTTCCTTCCTGCGGTTTTTGAACCGTATTGTATCGCCTCTTCGGGACACCATTCAAGGCACGCAAGACAAAGCTGGCAGTGGTCTTTCCATACGGGTTTGGTCTTCCCCTTTACAGGGGGGAGATGTCCGAAGGACCCCCTCTCAATCTCCCCCTTTTTAAGGGGGAGATGTCCGAAGGACAGTGGGGGTTTCCCCGATTTGAGTTCTATGTTGCCGACAGGACAAATTTTCGCGCACAAACCGCAGCTATTGCAGTCGGTGTCCACCGTGAAATTTTTGCCTGAGGAGGGAATTTTCTTTGATACTATTTTATAAAGAATTCCCGACAGCACCGCATTAACGAATATATTTGACGTCTGGACATCGGATATTTTCCAGGCTCTGACTATTCCCGCTATTTCACTTGCCCGCGTTTTTTCGGCTTCAAACAATTTCTGCTGTTTTTCAAAAGGAATCGCACCGTACAAAGGAATGTAATTACCGGGCATCTTTATAACAAAGCCCGCGGAAAGGCCGAGACCGTTTTTTTTGAGAATTTTATCTGCTTGCTTCAAAGCCGCGCCCGCTGAACCGCCACAGGTGGCGACGGCAAAAATATATTTTTCGTCTGCCGTCTTTATTCTTTTTACAAAGTCCCTTACGATAAGAGGCAAACCCCACACATAAACGGGAAAAACAATACCGATTCTGTCCGCCGAAACGTCTATTTCCGAAGCGGTATATCTTTTAATCGCAAAAATCTCAGCGTCTCCCAATTCGCGCGCTATGTCAGATGCAACGATAAGAGAATTTCCCGTCCCTGAAAAATAATAAATAAATGTTGTCATTTTTTACTTTATTACTTTTTTCTCTCTCCGTATCTCTGCCCCACAGGCAGCATTATTTCTTTTTACTTTTTTACTTTTTTCTCTTCACTCATCACTCTTCACTATTTCTACTCCGAATTTCTTCA